>DASPOC010000103.1:0-5132 GCA_035626195.1 Bathyarchaeia archaeon
CCGAATCGTCAAGGAACTGAGACAAGTAGCAACGGATATTCACGGCGATATTGCAGGGCTTGGAGATGACCAGATCATTGTGACCCCGATGTCTATCAAGATCGACCGCAAGAAGCTCGGGGCAAGCTCCTATTAGCTCCGACACGCTCCATCACGCCACAATTTCAGTTATGATACAGCAAGCAGCGATCGTGAGCACGTGCCCCCTATGCGCACACGAGCTCACCTTTAGGTTCAGTACCGATGAGATACCCTTCTTCGGCGAAATAATGCTCGTGAGTGCGAGCTGCGGGTGTGGTTTCAAGTATGCAGACACAATATCGCTCTTCGAACGCGAAGCCGCACGATATGAAATGGAGTTTGACAGCGACGACTTTACGACTCGGGTGATCAGGTCGTCATCCGGCACCGTGCAGATTCCTGAGCTGGGCGTGACTATCGAACCGGGCTCCGCATCTGAGGCTTATATTTCCAATGTGGAAGGCGTACTCTGCCGAGTCGAAGAGGTTATCCAAACGGCCACGAAGTGGTCGTCGGGAGATCCTAGCAAGTTCGAGCTGGGGAATCGACTGCTTGAACGGATCGATGCCGTGCGCAGGGGCGAAGGAACAATGACCCTTGTCATTGATGATCCGTTTGGTAACAGCGCAATTATTTCGCCGCGAGCTCAGCGCAGGGCGCTCTCAGCAAACGAAGCTCACCAGTTAAAGACGGGGATAATCACTGTAGACGTCTCGGAGTAGCCTGCACCGACGAAATCGCCTGCTCGATTCGATTTTTTTACCGACTACCCCTACAAGAGCTTACAAAGGCGAAGTGCGAATAAGAGCGGCATTGACAATAACGCGCGGCGACGCTGTGCAGCAGTTTGGACGCCTGCTTTCTAGCCCAGCCCTCGCGGTAATTGCGGTCGTTGCACAAGCTGGCGGCAGGCTCCATCGTGTCAGAAGACACCTGTGGCTGTGGCTGCAATAATGGTTTATACAAGCGTTGCCGGTATTAAGGACACTGAGGCAAAACAATGCAAAAGACATTGGAAAATCTTGCAAACGCCTTTGCTGGCGAAAGCATGGCGCGAAATCGGTACACGTCATACGCCAAGATCGCGAAGAAGGAAGGCTATGAACAGATCGCTGAGGCGTTACTCACGACAGCAGACAATGAACGCGAGCACGCGAGTTGGAATCTCAAACTGATCAACGCTCTCAAGGCCGGCGCTGCAGAAAATGCTGACGAAATACACATAGAAGCGACCGTCGAAACATCGTTGGGCGACACAGCCGCGAATCTCAGAGCAACGATCGCAGGTGAGCACTACGAAACAACGACGATGTACCCTGAATTCGCTGATGTTGCCGACAGCGAAGGATTGCCTGAGATAGCAAAGAGGCTACGGGCAATCGGCATAGCCGAAGCTCACCACGAAGAGAAGAACAAGAAGATGCTAGCGCAGGTGGAAGCAGGCACCTTCTTCAAGAAGGATCGGAAGGTTGAGTGGGTGTGCCGAGAATGTGGCTACGTGCACGTTGGCGAAAAACCTCCAGAGAGGTGTCCCGCGTGCGACCACGACCGGGCCTATTACCAACTAAAGTGCGAAGAGTATTGAGTCAGCGTCAAGGCCTGAGCGGTAGGCCCGAAGGCAGTCGATCAGTGGTAGGTCATCCGTCCTGTAATTTGAATCGCAATAGCGCGGCGATGCCCCCTAGTTTCTCTAAGCGCTTCCCTGGCTCGAACTCCGTGCTAAAAACGACCACGTGCCCATTCGAATTATTCACTGCCGTCAGTAGTTCGTCGATGGCTGTTCCTCTTTCACGTGCGCCTCGTAATGTCTCGTCGCCTATGAGGAGGGTTTCAATAGCGCCCCATTCGTGCGCTTTGGTGACCTCGGCCATTCCGTACGCCGCTTTGCCGTTCACCGCGATCTCTCCAAGTAGGGCGTCGATCAGGCGCGTCTCACGCACCAAGTGGGCATCTTTGATGAGCCTATCGGCCGCGCCGCGCCGCAGCACCTCTTGAAAGCCAGAGATACCAACTGACGTCGTGTTTTCAACGATCAGCCGATCTGGAAAGCTACTGTCCTTCTGTGTCGCGAACCGAACAAAATCGTCTTTAATAAACCCTGGGCCAGCAACAATATAGTCCTGAGCAGCGGTGTTGAGCAACTGATTGTAGATCTGGGCAAAGAACTCCGTTTGTGAGCTTTCGTGTAGTTTACCGGCGCTTTGCGCTATGCTCGCGACCTCCTCGATGCCGTACTGCCGCAGCACGCCGATGTGCGCTTCTCCTGACTCAATCGTGGCAATGGCGATTTCGGGGCGATTGGATTCCTGTATCGCTTTTGTGATGCGATCTATCTGGTCGCGTCGCCAGCGCTTCATTATCGAAACGTCTCGCAGCGGTTCGATACTTAGCGTGTGATGCGACCCCACGTCTTGGCCAGACTCGATGGCCCCACTAATGCGGAGACGGTTTGCAAACCGATGAAACTCGACCGAATCGACGCGAATCCCAAGCCGCATAGGTTTTCGCTCTGTCTTCTCCGGTCGCAACTTGTCGCTTGCGCTTTCAACTTTGCGAAAGGTTAGCGCAAAAACCAAGTCGCCCTTCTCAACGAGATGTCTCAAATGCCACAGGTCATCGATCGACTCTGGGAGGAGCGTGATTTCACCCTCGAGCTTCACAAGAGACTTCTTCAAAATGCGCATAACGACCTCCCAGCTCGGCTTGATGGGCACGGTTTCTCCCCGGACCGTCGTACGTTTGTTGGCCTCTGATTGAAGATGCATTCGAAAACGCTACGGGCAACACGCAAGCGACGATATCCGTGGCCCATCAGTTCCGTATCACCAAACGCATAGCTCAGAGCGCAGGCCGTAACGACTGTGCCGCAAAACGCCACGTAAACTCGACTTGCCCATTCAAGCAGCTGGACTCCTCGAGAGGCTGCGGGCATCGGCTCGCGTTGTTGCTGCAGTTGTCGCGCACCAATTCGATGTGCCGTCATATATGCGAACCTGCCGAGGAAATCGTGCTCCACGCATAATTGCTTCGTCGACGATGTTATTTATACATGGTTTTACGCACTTCGCGTTCGTGTCAGGCAGAAACGACAAAGCCGTGTCTCGACGGGCTAGCTGCCTTGTTCGCCCCCCCGGACGATGCTTCATCAAGACGGCCCTTAGCTCCCGTCAGGTGGCGACTAAGCGAACGAACGGCAACGTATCCCCCAAAGGATTTAAGGAATCACTTTATACGTCAGACTATGATTGACGATAGAAACTATGCTGAGGAGGAAGTTGCAGAGGACTTGCTCGATCTCATACGAGAGTACGAGGCCGAGATCAAGAAGCTGAAAGAGCGAGAGAACGCCCTGCTTAGTTCACTCCAAGCTAGCCTCGGTAACAGCGCAGCGGCCCTAATCAAAGAATATGTGGCAGTCAGAACTGATTGGTCACTGCGTCTTTTCGAGCTCGATCTGCGGACGCGCTACGCAGATGAAGAGGCAGCGACGTCAAAAGCAGTCGACCGGATATTCAAGGAGTATGGTTAAGGTCAGATTTCATCTCTCAGTGGCACTGATGCGTTACGGTGTCGCCCCGTGAAAGACCAGTTCACGCTCCAAAACGCCTAGCTTTATATAATAGATTTGGTCTTGCATGCATACGACCGCTTTTAGCGGTGAGCAATCATGAACGCGATAGAGGTCCAAGGGCTTACAAAACGCTATAAGAAGGACGCTGTTGCAGTCGACGACGCAAGCTTCAGCGTGCCACAAGGAACCGCGTTCGGGCTTCTGGGACCGATCGGCGCTGGCAAGTCAAGCATCATCAACATGCTGCTTGATTTCATTCAGCCAAGCGCTGGAACTATAAAGACACTCGATCGCGAGATACCTGCAGAGATTCACGAGGTGCAAGACAGGATCGGTTACCTGCCTGAGCGCCCCGGCTTCTACGACAATTTCTCTGCAGAATGGAACCTACGATTCTTTGCCAACCTCTCGAACGTGCGCGAAGAGCGCGACGAGAAGATCGAGAAGCTCTTCAAGCTAGTAGGACTCGAGGGTAAGGAGATAACCCTCGTCCGCGCCTATTCACTTGGCGATCGGAAGCGACTCGGCATAGCTGCTGCGATGCTAAACGAGCCAGAATTGCTTATTCTGGATGAACCCAGCACGGGGCTTGACCCGCAGGGCAGGCGCGACATAATGGCGCTTATACACGAGCTCAACGTCCACGACGTGACGCTGTTTCTCGCCACACACAACGTCAGAGATATAGTAGAACTGTGCGACGTCGTCGCGACAATGAAGGCCGGGCACGTTACTGGGCCGACCACGACCAAGGATTTCGTGGCGGACGTGCGCGGAAACACCATTGAACTCGAAGCGGACATCGTCAACGTAAACGAACGCATTCTCCAGGCCATCAGATCCGTCAAAGGCGTCAAATCGATCCAATGCGAAGGGCTCAAGATAAGTCTCGAGTACCGACCTGGCATCAACGAAGACGTAAACTACGTAATCACGCGCGCCGGAGGCCGTTTGCGCTCCTTGCGCGAGTCGCCGTCACTCGAAGAGGCATATGTTCGCAAGATGGGGGGAAGAACGCGTTGAGTGAGTTTTCGCAGTCCGCTTACAAATTTCTCGCCATCGCGCAAAAGGATTTTCAGTCCGCCATAAAGACGAAGCGCTTCATCATCTTTGGAGTCATATTCGTATTGCTCGCGCTTGTCGGCGCGTACTATGGCAATGCCGACGTCGCACGATCGATTGCACCAGTAAGCGGGGCGCCAAATCCCGCCACACAACCAGTCAACTACGCGATTAGCGTGTCGTATTCATATAGCGAGATTGTTTTGACGATACTCGCGCTTGCGCTTTCATACGACGCCCTAAGCGGTGAGCGGTCAGCACGAACGCTCGTACAGCTCGCGGTGCGACCTATTACACGCAGAACGATACTTTTTGGCAAATTTGTTGCTTATCTCGTAGTCACCGGCGGACTGTTTGTTGTGACGACGCTCGTGCTATATGTCGGTCTATCGATCAGCACGCGGACGTTGCCAAGCTCGAGCGACGTGGGCTATCTGATCCTCTCAATGGGCATCATCCTATTGTACGTTATGTCTTT
>DASPOC010000104.1:0-24268 GCA_035626195.1 Bathyarchaeia archaeon
ATAGCGCAACACGTCCAACATTTTTTTAGCAAATCCTGACTGAACAACCATGCTTGTCGAATCTATCTCCTTTGTTTTGCTCGCTTTTCTCATCCTCCTCTTGCTCGTTTTGGGATTCGAAACCGTCGGTTTCAGACTGTCAGAAGCTGTGCTGATCTTCGTCGGATCGACTTTGTTGTTTCTCATTTCATTTCCTTCGATATTGTTGTATTTTGATGGCTCTTTGGGGCTCGGCATTATTGATGTGCCACTTCGTATCCTAGCATTCCAAGGGTTTGCTGTCGTTGGCCCGAGAAGTCACCTTGCCATCGGGTTCGATGTCGCCGGTTTTCTGATTCCGTTCTTCATTTCGTTAAGGATGATCTTCGACCGACGAAGCCCTATCAGGGCAAGTCTCATCGGAATCGCGTGTACCGCCGCGGTTTCGTATTTAACTTCAGCGTACGTGGCAGGAGAAGGCGTTGTTATCTTCAATATCTACGTTATCGCAATTGCCGCAAGTATCACAGGCATAGTGCTTGCAAAGAGGCGATGGGGAAGCGTAGGTCCGATTGCCTACGTGTCTGGTTCACTTGGCGTATTGCTTGGTGCGGATCTCGTTCGCATAGGTGACATTCTCACTTATCAGCCGAGAGGCTTCGCGTTTGCTTCGATAGGGGGCGCAGGCGTTTTTGATGCAGTCTTCTTGGTCGGAGTTTTGGCGGTGACCATCGACGTGATCTTTGTAGAAAATGTGCGGCTGATCAATTGGATTCAGAGACGTTTTGCTTAGCTCGGCAATTCTCTTCTGTACGATGTTCGCGCATAACGCACGGGACGCAACCGGCCAATTCTCGAGCAAACTGGTCCCGAAGAAAGCGTTTTATAGGTAGCTCCACAATAGTGCTGTGGGAATACGTATGTACTCGAGGGATCGTTTTCTTAGTTAATTCGAGAATGAATAATGAGGTAGTTACTTTTTTTGATACGACGCTCCGAGATGGAGAGCAAACGCCTAACGTGTCGCTCACCGACGAACAGAAACTTACAATTGCAAGAGCGCTCAACAAGCTAGGCGTCGACGTGATCGAAGCCGGGTTTCCTATTTCCTCGAAGGGCGAATATAACGCGGTGAGAAGCATCGTTAACGCGGATATAGGAACAAGCATCTGCGGTCTCGCTCGGGTCGTGAAAGCAGATATCGACGCGTGCCTGGATGCCGGCGTAGGGCTAATTCATGTTTTTGCCTCAACGTCAGATGTGCAGTTGAAGTATTCAATGAAAAAGACGAGACAGGAAGTGTTTGATCTGTCGGTCGACGCAGTCGAATACGTTAAGGAGCACGGGACACAATGTCTCTTCTCTGCGATGGATGCCACTCGAACGGAACCGGAGTTTCTTTATCGGGTGTGTCGCGGCATAGAATCGGCCGGGGCCGACATCATCAACATACCGGATACCGTAGGTATTATGGCCCCCTCAAAGATGTTCAACTTCATCAAGCGCATCAAAGAAGTTGTCAACGTTCCTATTGACGTGCACTGCCATAACGACTTTGGTCTCGCTGTTGCCAATAGCCTGTCCGCTATAGAAGCCGGAGCCAACCAAGTACAAGTGACCGTAAATGGCATAGGAGAAAGGGCTGGCAACGCTGACCTCGCCCAAACGGCGATGGGCTTGTCGAGCATCTTTGGAGCAAAGCTGAATATCAACACCCAGTTCCTTCTCGAGACCTCAAGGTTAGTGGAACGATTCACGAAGATCAATATTCCCCCTACGATGCCAATTGTCGGCGAAAACGCGTTCTCACACGAATCAGGAATTCACTCTCGAGGGGTAATCGAACGCGCTGACACATTTGAACCAGGGATTATGACGCCCGAAATGGTCGGTCACCGCCGCCGCCTCGTTGCTGGCAAGCACGCTGGCAAGCACGCCGTGCGCGAGATGCTCAAGGATGCCCTTTTTGACGTCACCGAAGAAGAGCTTGTACGCATCCTCGATCGCGTAAAGGAAATAGGCGACCAAGGCCGGCGAGTTACGGACGTCGACTTATACGCTATAGCTGAAGCGATCACAAATGAGGTGCTGAAGCCGACAATTCTGCTTGAGGAGCTGTCTGTGATGACTGGCAATCGCATCACTCCGACTGCAACGGTGAAAGCAGTTGTTGAGGGGAAGACGAAAATCGGGGCCCGTGTAGGCATTGGTCCAGTCGATGCCGCGATTAATGCAGTGCACGACATTCTCGGGGGCACCGACGTGCAATTAAGGACATTCAGAATCGACGCGATTAGCGGTGGGACCGACGCACTCGCTGACGTCGTCATCGGTGTCGAAGATTCACGTGGAAACATGGTGACTGCTCGCGCCGCGCGAGGCGATATCGTAATTGCGTCCGTTGAGGCCATGATCAGTGCGATAAATCGTCTTAAAGCGAGAGACGGTGCGTAGTGCCGCGATGGCATCTCGTCGACACGCATTGTCACATCGACACGCCTGCGTTTGACGACGATCGACAATCAGTGATTGAAAGGGCGTTCGATGCGCGAATAGCGCTCATCAATTCCGGCATTAGTCTCACATCGAATTGGGCCACGCGAGAATTGATTCAACATGAGAACGTGTACGCGGCTTACGGCCTAAGCCCTCTTCATGTTGCCGAAAAAGAGAGCGTCGAGGAATTTATCCGGCAAAACGCAGATTCGGCAATCGCAGTTGGCGAAGTTGGACTTGATTTTTACCATGTCAAGTCGGGACATCAACGTGAGAAACAAGAAAACGCGTTCAAGGGATTCATTCAGCTGAGTCAAGAGCTCTGTCTACCGCTCGTCATTCACAGCCGGGATGCCGAGGTGCGCGTTTTTGAGCTCGTGCACGGTGTAGATCAGGCAATATATCACTGCTACGGGGGCAGTGTGGAGTTGCTCGAAAAGATCGTGGACTGTGGGCACTTTGTTTCAATTTCAACCAGGGTATGCCTGTCCGGGCACCACCAGAAGCTCGTAGAGAAGGCCCCCCAAGATATGGTAGTGATCGAGACCGATAGCCCCTATCTAGCCGCGCGCAAGGGTCGAAACGAACCGTCGTTTGTAGGAGACGCGGTTGTCGCCATATCGCGGATCTGGGACACAGAAGTTGAAGATACGGCGTCGATTATCGCGGAGAACACTTGCAGGGCTTTTAATCTTGGATAAAGAGGCTTATTTCGGACCAATAAAAGAAAAACATATATAGCACGCCGCAGTACATTATCTTGCCATTTTTCTAATAGCAGGAGCCTTAACATTTATGCGCTATATCCCCCATATTAAAGACCGATTCAAGATTAGGAAGATAATTCGAGGGCGGGAAGGAGCCCGCAAGGGTATTGGGCTGCTCGTTGATGGGCCTAACATGCTTCGGAAGGAATTTCAAATCGACCTAGAAGAAATACGCAATACTCTAAAGGAATTCGGCGACATCAAGGTAGGTAGGGTCTACCTGAACCAGTATGCCTCTGAGAAGCTCGTCGAGGCAATCGAGAACCAAGGATTTGAGCCGGTGGTTAGCTCGAGTGACGTTGATGTTCGACTTGCCGTTGAAGCTACGGAGCTCATTTTCAATCCTAATATAGATATTATCGCAATAGTTACTCGAGATGCGGATTTTAAGCCTGTGCTTTCAAAAGCGATGGAGCATGGCAAAGAGACCATCATCTTCGGCGCAGAGCCCGGGTTTTCGACCGCGCTTAAAAATCTCGCTGACGTCGTTGTAACAATGAGCGAGACACCAGATACCAATGTCGCTACGAGAGAGAAGTTTACCGCTAAAGACGAGGAAGAAGTTTACCCAAGACCCTCGTAACACCTCGAGTCTTGCCCGAATCCTGAAGTTAAGCTACGCGCCCTGTGGCGCAGTACCCCCTCCGAGGGCTTTTTGCAGCTGCTGTTGGAGTTGTTGAAAACGCGTTTGAACGCGTTCTTCCTGTCTTTCAAGGCTCTTCAATCGTACATCATACGTCTCTTTTTTTTCCGTTAGCTCAACCTTCACCTCGTCTTTGTTCGAGCGCACGAGGATCATTCCAACAGTCTTGAAGATTACAGCTTTTTCGTCAAGCTTGTCGAGCTCAACTAGGGTTTGGTTAGCTTCGTTCAAAGCGAGTTCGAGTTGACTTCGCTGAACGGCAAGCGCTTGTGCCTGCTGCTGAAGCTGTTGCAATTGAGCGACTTGATTTTGAATTTGGGGTGGTAGTTCGGCACTCATTCAAGATTCTCCTTGAGGAGCGTTTTTAAGCGGTTACAGTCTCGTTTAATTCTTTAAAGTATCTGCGACAAGTTCGTCCACTTCTGTAGCAATCAGCGCCAATCTCAGCCACGAATTTGTCGCCGACCGACAGGAGGCTACGTCCGAAGCTGTGATGTCGATGACTAACTTCTCTGCCGTCTTTCGTATAGTCACCGAAGAGCGTGTCCCAGCAATGGCGATAGTTTCCAATTCAGGAGTGATCGATCGGTACAAATAGTCTACGTTTTGTGTTTCTATTAAGTACTTTGAATGGAGCATTTGCGTATTGTGGTCGCTTAGCGCGAGCGGCCTTGCCATTTCTTGCGCAGCGAGAGTAGACTTTGAGGGTGCATTGCCTAAAGGACCTTTACGTTCTTGATGATAGTAGGCCGCCCTTTTGTCAATATCCGGTGGCCGCAATAAGGACACCTGATTCCGCCGTACTCAGACTCTACTTCAACCTCGCGCTTGCACCGAATGCATTTATAAACCGTGAAATCACCTCGTAGCTTCAAATCTGCTCTTTTTCCTCATTTGCGCGGCGAATCGAGCGCGCGACGGTTTTGCCGACTGAGGTCTCTGGCAGGTACGCACCTCCGGCAAACGTTGTTTGGCACTTCGCGCACACCCATATCCCCGTGCCCTTTCGAGAAACCGCCTTTCGCCCACACGCGGGACATTTGTGCGCTTGGTGCATCGTCTCTTCGACGTCGGCAATTCTCTTGCGGATCTTGCGGCCGTATCGCGGGCCGAACCGGCCTGCGGAACGGGTCTTTCTTCCCTTCTTGCGCGCGCCTTTCTTAACCATCCGTTGAACCACCAAAAAGATCATCTCTGATCTGCAAGGCTTTGCTGCTCGCTAGCTTAACGATACGCGCGATCTCTTCCGCAGAGAGCGTTCCAGTTCCGCTTTTCTGCATTCCTGCAAGCGCCCCTTGCAAGCCGGAGATGACCGTTAGCTTGGAAGACGCGATAGTCTCTTCATCTAGCGAGGGGTCCAGCATGATCTCACCGTCGAGGTCAACCGCGGTCACCGCGATCGGAGATTCCTTGATCGGTAGCGGGGCGTCAGGCCCGTAGCCATATCGCTCACAGGGTTTCTTTGCGTGCACGAGCGCAGCGAGCGCTCCCAGAGCGGCCGCATCCATGAGATTTCCATCGTGGTCTAGGACGTGTACGTCAATGAAGATGAGCCACACTTTGCCGTCCGGCAATGTTAGCTCAGATAAGTCAATGGCCCCAGATTCTCGAACGCCGCGATCCACCACACGTGCGAGCTCAATCGCGTTTTCATCGGGTGGACCCGGTTCAAAGGACGGAGATGCCAGTGGCACTAGCTCCACGTTGGTTATTATCACACCCGTATCAGGCGTATCTGGAAAAGGCTCTCCTGGCTGAACCTTTACACCAACGAGAACCTGTGTGTTACCTATCTTCACTCTCGCGGAGCCTTCGGCTTTATCTATCAACCCTACCTCGACCTGTATCGGCCGATACTCATCGAGGGCCCGCCCATCTGCCCTTTCGCTTCGCTTGGAAAGCTCGTAAATATAATCTCTTTTTATTTCAGCAATCACGTCATTCATCTTCTTCCCCTCGATACTTCTGAATCAGAGCTTCTCTTTGCATGTCTGCAATGCTGGCACAACCGATCTTACCGAGTTCTAGCGCCTGTTCAAACTCGTCCAGCGTCAAATGGCCGTCCATCTGGAGCAGCGTAACTTCTCCAGTCCGCACATCCATGGCGACTGGCATGTCTGCTTGCCCATAGTTGTCCTCTTCCTTCACGAGATCCAAGACCACCGTGTCATCCACTTTGCCGACTGCACACGACGAGATGAGACCACGCATGGGAACTCCCGCATCGGCCAGTGCAACAGAAGCCGCATTTATACCTGCTGATCGAGTGCCGGCATCTGCTTGAAGGATCTCTACGAAGATGTCGATTGTCGATCGGGGATAAAACTCTTTGATAATGACGGGGTCGATCGCCTCCCTGCTCACCTTTGAGATCTCTATGCTCCTCCGGTCAGGGCCTGGTCGCCGCCGCTCCTCTACTGAAAAAGACGCCATATTGTAGCGGTACCGGATGATCGCACGGTTTGCTTGCTGCAGGTGACGCGGATGTACTGCCCGTGGCCCGTAAACAGCGGCCATGATCTTGTTTCCACCGTGTTCGACATAACACGAGCCATCGGCCCGCTGAAGTGCGCCAACCTCAAACTTGATTGGACGTAGCTCATTCGGGAGCCGATTGTCTATTCTCTTACCGTTTTTCATGAACTCCATGCTTTTCTTCCTCTAACAACTTGGTTATCCTATCTGTGAGTCCCGACGTATGCGCCTCTTGCTCGATTCGTTTGATTACTTTGACGGCGAGATCCTCGTCTTCTACTTTCCCGTTGATCCAAATGCGGCCATTTTTGCCGACGAAAATGTTTACGTCGAGTTTACTCTTGAGCAGGCTTATCATTGACCCGGCCCGGCCGATAACGCGTGGGACTTTTGTATACGACACCTCAACGACTCTGCCACTGCGCAGCACACGCAGTTGGCCTTCTCGGGGCGCGAGTTCAATCTTCATGGATGGATCCACGTCTATAACCTTGAATATCGCGAGGTCGCCCACACCCATAATCTTGGCCATTTCGCTCGATTCGATGCGGCGAGGATATTCTGATATATGCATGAGCGCTTCGTATGGTGAGTTAATATCGACCTTCCAGTTCGAGAAGCTGATGTCTGATACCATTCCGACGACCACGTCACCAGTCGCAGGAAGATATTTTCCAGAAAGCGGTATTACCCGTACTTTTTCCCTTTCATCAGCAAGCCCGTATATGAGTGAATAGACTTTCCCGTTTTCAATGTAGGTTCCTTCGGCAGCTTTAGCTGCCTCTTCAGATAGCAGATCTCCCGGCACGACGATCGTCTTATCGACTTTTTCTTGCTTCTTCATTTTTGCCCTTCCCGGGTAATGATTCGCGTCTCCGCTTCCCCTCTTGACAGTCGATTTATGAGCTCATAGAAATCATTTTGCAGTCCTGCAGGAAACCGGACCACGCCGATCCAAGAACCGTCCTTTTGCCACTCATGGCTCACTATCTTTCCAAAGCGCTGGAGGGGGCCCCGCGACTTTGCAGCGTAATGGGCTGGCACCTTAACGGCGATGTTAACTTCTTCGAATCTGATGGGTATTAATGGCCGGATTGCCTTCAAAGCGGTGTTCACTTGCTCGTCGACGCTTTTAAGGGGGTCTATGTTCACCTTTGCCTCTTCAAGAGCTTTTTCTATTCTCTGTGGCGGATGCGGCAGGCCTGTTTGGGGATTAATTGCGTTAGCAGCTATGGTTGCGATCACTTGCCTTCGCTTGTGTTCTTGGATCTTGCGCCTTTGTTGAGCGGTAAGATGCAGCTCACCTTGCGTGATGATCCTTTTTGCTATAGCCGCTGGATCGGTTGTGCTAAACGTATGCTTGAGGCTCTCGTCAGAGGCTTTTTCCCCTTTGGATGCATCTTTGAATATCTCTTCAATCGCAAGAACAGCATCCAGATCAATATCTCCGCCTTCTCGCAATAGTAACGCATTTTCGGGGTCAGCGAGCACTTCAAAATGTTCCCCCCCTTTCGCAAATCGAGCTACAACTGCGTTGTCGAGAGACACCATTTGGACCTACTCCTCGGTGTGCTGTTCGTTATGGCAGCGCAAAACGATGCAAAACCATTAGTTTTGAGGCATCGACTCAAGCACACTTTTTACGTACGCTTCGAGGTCATCCGTGCTTAGTTTCTTAAATCGGTTATCTTCTGCGTATACAGCAGCTATTTCGATGGTATCAATTGTAATCTTGCCTTCCGTTGCTTTGTACAGCGCTTCAAGCCCGAGTTTTATGGCGCTTTCAATATCGGCGTTTTCGTCATACTTCTCTTCGAGAAACTCCATAACGGCATTTCGTCCTGAACCAATTCCTGTCGCCTTTACCATCAAAAGGGCGCCGCTCGGATCTGTTTCAAAAAGTCGTGGGCCCGAGTCATCAATCCCACCGATGAGAAGTGCTGTCCCGTAAGGCCTAACCCCGCCGTACTGAGTGAACGTCTGCTTATGGTCGGCGATTTTTTTCGCTAATGTTTCAATGGCGATGGGTTCGTTGTACACGACTCGGTTGATTTGGGCGTCGACACGTGCACGGTCGACTAATGCCCTAGCGTCAGCTACGAGGCCGGAAGTCACTGCGCCTATGTGATCATCTACTTGGAAGATCTTCTCCGTAGATTGGGGCTCTAGAAGCCGACTTGAGATACGCTTATCGACGAGCAAAGCTACGCCGTCCTTTGCTTTTATGCCGACCGACGTAGTGCCTCGTTTCACAGCTTCGCGCGCGTATTCGACTTGAAAGAGTCTACCGTCCGGTGAAAATACGGTGATAGCTCTGTCGTAACCCATTTGTGGTGCCATCTGCATTATATTAGCCTCTCGTTGTCATCGATCGTGATGCCGATGAATTGGACGTCAGCACGATCAATAATTTCCCTATCTTCTGGAATTATATCAATTTCCTTGCCACGTATCCTCACTGCTTTCCCGGACACAGGCACTGTCACATAAGAAGATATAATGCGTCGTATTCTCTCGTCAATTTGTAAATACTTTTCTATGGCAGCCTTTATTGTTCCGGAAGTGCCTAAGACCGTCACGCGAACCCGATTGTTCTCGATTTTGCCGATGGTTGCAAATGTAGCTTGTACGTCGGGGACATGTAGGTAGTGACAACGCACAAGCCCTTTTCCGCCATCAAACATAATGACCTTAACTCCGAACTTACTTACTCCGACGTCCCCACACAGACTTTTCACAGCTTTGAAGATTTCTGTTTGTAAATCCCGCGTTCTTACAGGCTCTTCAGAGCTGAGCGTGAAGGCCACGTACCGAAAGCTGTCCCGCAAAGTAGGTCGAAGTGGTTTCATATGCGCGCCTCTTCTTTCTGTGTGCTGCGTTCGATGATATTTTGCGGCACACTCGATAAAGCGGCCGTGGCTTCCTTGTCTTCTAGGGGTAAAAACCGTGCGAGAGCTTTTAATTGGCGAGGAGCCCGCAGGTCGAAATGCGAATAGGCATCGCTCGTAATAACGATTTGCACTCCAAACTTCTGGCATAATGCGACGTTTTGATGCTGGAGCGCGATTGCACGAGATCTTTCAATTTCTCTTGTTTTCCAGAAGTAGCCAAAGCTCAAGCCTAGTGCGACGCGGTTTTTCGCGGCGATTTTGGCTGTCACCTGGTTTAGACCGCCTCGTTTACCTCTCTCCGGATGCATTAGAAGATCCACGCGGTCGTCGCTGCAAGCAGCCGTGTTGATTCGTTCATCCCCACCGTGCACGCTTATGATTGGAGCTGTGTCGCTGAAGAACGCAATTTTCTTACGCAGATCGTGAACGCTATGCGCGACAATTTCTATTCCTGAAATGACGCTAGAATCGGAAAACTGGCCCCAATAAGGCGAATGCGCTGTTACCCCAATGGCGGCGAAGCCAAGGCTACGAGCAACGAGGTTAAGCCTTTTCGGCGTGTCTGCTCCTTCAGGAAACGCGTGAACGCCTATATCGATGTAGTCAGGCATCATTAAAGAGGTCGCGAGCAATCTGCGTTGCGGTCTTAACACGAGCTGGATATGCCGCTATCTTTGCACGCAGCACTATTGGGTCTTCTTTCCCTTGTTGGAGGAACCCGCGTGCGGCAGCCTGTTTGTCAAATTTCATAACGAGCATGCACCGTTGGCTGAGGTGCTGCGGGATTTCTTCTCGCAGTTCCATTAACTCATCTTTTGGCAGTTTCTGCTTGATCGCGCTAATGATGCGGCGAGTCTCGGATGCTTTTTCGGTTCGTGCGGTGAGAATAACCATGGGATTTCCAAAGTGTCCTGTGACCGGCAGGCGATCGACGCTAACGTGTTCGGGCACGATTAAGCGTAGCGCCGCTAGAACTTTGCTTTCATTCTCAGTAGCGTGGGCGAAAACAGTGACGGAAATGCTGTGAATTGCTTTTTTAGGCCTACACGATCTGTCGCTGCCATTCACGACGGGAAGCAAATTCAACCCTCAGGAAAAGCTCACGCCCCCCTTCGACTATAAGGACTAAGCGCTGCGCGCGGGCATAGTTTTCTCGGCACCTCGCGCTTTGTGCCTGAAACCGCGACCTTTCTTACCAGCGCTTGTCTTGCCTCGCATGGCGCGCCCGCGTGAAGACGCGATCCAATTGAGATTGCGGTCGCTTAGGATCCTGGGGTGGCTCGGATCAACGAGTATGATTTCGTACCACTTCGATTTCCCGTCTTGTCCTACCCAGTACGAATTCAACACCTCTAAGTTGGGAAATCTTCGTGCAGCTCGTTCTTCTGCAATACGCTGTGAACTCTTACGGGCGGTAAGCCTGTCAACTCCGAGGTGTTTCGTCCGACGGCCCCCCCGCGGGCGTTGTTTTCTCCGACCGCCGCGCCACGTTCTCACACGAGCTGTGATGATACCCTGTTTCGCCTTATACCCCAAGCTTCTTGCTCTGTCGAGTCGTGTCGGTCTCGCGATACGAATGACCGCCGGCTCACGCCGCCACGTTTGTAGGCGCTGCCAGGCGAGGCTTTTTATGTAGCTGCGTTCGGGGGTTTTCCAGGCATCCCGTATATATCCATACATCGATTTCATTTTGATCTTCTCTGAAGCGGTTCAGCATTCAAGCTACATTCCTTAGGATGCGTAATTAGCGTTCATTGAGCGCTGCTTACAAAAGAGAATCATGAAACTTATATGTTTCCTACTTAGCACGCGAACTTGCGACTATTTTGATTATGTCCCCGTTTTGAAGTATGTGGTGCTCGCCGAGCCGCTTTTTCGTGCGCGCGTCAACGGCGTAGATGAACCCACGTCCGATATCAGAATGAACCTTGAAGGCGAGATCCTTGGCATTTTCCCCTTCCTTAATCAAAAAGGCATCGGGCAATACTCTCCCTTCTTTGTCCGACCATTGGTGCTCGTCTTCTACGGGATATACGACGATGTATCTGAGAACATCGAACACTGCCTTGTTTAAGCACGTCTGCACTCCTGTGCCATCAGCTTCGATGAACTTCTGCAATCGCTCAAGGGCTTTCCGCTGCTGCTGATTTGACCGAGCTGCCACAACAAAATGAGTGTCTCCAGGGACATAGTTCACAAGTCCCTTCTGGTGAGCGAGTCGGAGCGCAAGTTCGGCTGCACCACTCGTTGCCACCACGTCTTGGCAGACGTCTTCGATTCGCTCTAAATTATGCGGTGAAGCGACGTCTTTTTTGTTTGCCGCTATGATGATTGGCTTCGCGATCCTCCTTAGTTGCTGTGACAAGGTGACTATGTCTTCGCTTCCCCAATTCTCTGCGGGTCGCTCGAACAGCCCAAGTTTCAGCGCGGCAGTTTTTATTTGGTTCTCGCCTATGTTGAGTCCTGCTAACTGAGTCGCAATGACGTGCGCCACGTTTCGCTCTAGCTGCGCTTTCTTTGCGAGTCTGTGCCAGTTCCTTTCAATGATGCCCGCAATCCAGAGAGCGATCTCACTTTCAAGGAGGCTTATGTCCTCCGCCGGGTCGTGCGACGCGGTGCCGAGCACGTTGCCCTCTATGTCGGTGCCGCCAGATGCGTCAATCACGTTTATAATCGCTTCTGACTGCCGTAAATTATCTAGAAAAGCGTTGCCGAGTCCTCGTCCCTTGTGAGCCTCGGGAACCAGCCCTGCTACGTCAACCAGTTCAATAGGGACAAATCGGATTCCATCAACACAATAACCGCACCGGTCGCTGCGCTCAGAGCAAGGGCACGGAACGCGCACGTGCGACACGCCGCGGTTAGCGCTAATCGTCGTGAATGGGTAATTTGCAATTTCCACATCCACAAGTGTGGCAGCTTTGAAGAAGGTTGACTTGCCCGTGTTGGGCTTGCCGGCGAGGGCGATAGATAAGCTCACCTGAAGTTCACATCCGCCTGTTCGAGTAAGCGCTTGGCCCAATGCAACTTTTGCATCTTTCTCGGCGTAACGCTGATGTCAGAAAAATCAAACCCAATCGCGCTGATCGTGAGGGCGCCGTACTCTTTCGCTAAGAAGACCGCCCGGTCCCCGTCAGTAAAACCACCGACGTTGAGTAAGAGCGGCTCGGGCTGTGTTTGGGCTGTACCAAGCACCGCGCTCAGCGACGGCACGTGCGCTTCGATTGCATTGATGTTGTCACCGTGTGCGTGAACGACCATTATGGCGCACATCGCATTTGCCCGCTTTAGATCGCTAATGCTCCCGTCGAGATCAGAAACGACTATGTGGGGGATGACCCCCTGCGCCAATAGCACCGAGGTTGCACCATCGGCGGCAATGATGGTCTCTTGACCCTCAATTTTGCCGCTCTTAATGTCGCGAATCAGTATCGGCGCTTTGCCGCAGACGAGGACGTCACATCCTTTGACCAGGCGGCTCAGTTTTGCCAGTGTTGAGTTATAACCTGTTTTTAAAGCTAATAAGTGTGATAAAAGCTGGGCGGAGCGCTCGTCTTGGGCGCGGTCAAATCCGAACTCGCGGACTATTTCCAAGTAGAAAGGCCGCCATTCTTTCAGGTTCATGCGCTATTCCGCTATTGAGATCACCACTCGATGGCCATCGATCATCCACTCTTTTCGTAGTCTTGCGTTTTTAAGATCTCCTTTTACTACAGACGTCGACAGCGTCTCATCTTTGAGGTAAGAATCAAACGTTCGAATCGCCTCGGAGACTTCTGCAGGGCCACGGTACCCCACCCTAATTTGTGCAGCATACGGTAGATCCAGTTCCTTTCGCATGACTTGTATTCTCCTGACGACTTCTCGAGCCAGTGATTCTTTCAGCAGTTCGCCCGTTATTTCGGTGTCCAAAAAAACGACTAGGCCGCTGTCTTCGCTTTTAATAAAGCCACCCCTTACTTTTTCTGAAACCGTGAGATCTTCCTTCGATAACTTAACAGGCGTTTTTCCGATTTCTAGTTTGATGCCGTCATCCATTTTCTCAAGGACAGCCTGAGGCGGGAGCGTGCTGAGAACTTGTTTTATTTTGGGGGTTAGATCTTTGTATTTCGGTCCGACGCTGGCGAAGTTTAAGCCAATTTCGTACATGATGAACTTGTCATCATCTTCTTCAAAATCAATTGCCTTCACGTTCAGCTCATTTTTGACAATAGTCTGGAGTTCGTCACTCTCGAGTTCTGGTCCTACGCAAATAATCCTCCGGAGCGGTTGCCGCGTTTTGATGTGTGCTGACGACCGCGCGGCTCTTCCTGCTTCAACAATCCGCTTAGCATAATCCATATCGCGTTCAGCCTCAGGAAGCAGACGATCGGGTCGCGGGGCAGGATAGGCTTCGAGGTGAACGCTCTCTCTGGCCTCGGGAGTATATCGAGCGAGGGTTTTGTGCATGTACTCAGAAATAAATGGCGCGAAGGGGGCGATCAGTGTACTTAACACCCATAGAGTCTCAAAAAGAGAGACGTAAGCGGACGTTTTGTCCGGGTCCTGTTCGTTCTTCCAGAAACGTCTCCTAGACGTTCTGACAAACCAGTTGCTTAGTTCGTCGATGAATGAGTCGATCGCTTTGGTCGCTAAATAGTAGTCGTAACGGTCCATGTGCTCGACCACGTTCGACACCAAACCATTTAGCCGGGAGAGCAACCACCTGTCGATGACGTTTCGGTGCCGGTCTGCGAGCTGCCAGGTCACGTCGTACTGGTCTATCTCAGCATACGTCGTGAAAAAGGAAAGTATATGCCAAAGTGTAGATATCGTTTTACGCTGAGACTCAACGATTGCGTCTTCATAGAACCGCTTAGGGGTTCCTGGATTGCCGGAGCTTAAAAGGTACCATCGGAGGCTATCAGCCCCTTCGTTGTTCAGGATTTGCCAAGGATCGACCGCATTACCCTTGCTTTTTGACATTTTTCTACCCTGTTCGTCCACGATGTGGCCCAGACTTATTACGGTGCTATATGCATTCGATCCAAACACGGCGCTCGCTATTGCGTGCAAGCTATAAAACCAGCCGCGCGTTTGATCAACACCTTCGGCTATGAAATCTACGGGCAGCTTGCAGTCGTCACTTCGCTCGAACGGATAGTGCAGTGATGCGAACGGGGCGCAGCCTGAATCGTACCAGCAGTCAATGACGTCGGGAATGCGGCGCATTATCTCAGCGCATTCGTCGCAAGGAAAGACAATGCGGTCGATATATGGCTTATGGACATCGCCTAGGGGGGTATCATCACTGATTCGCTGCTGAAGCTCGTCGATGCTGCCGATAAACACCACGTGATTGTTGCAGCATCTCCATATGGGCAGCGGGGTGCCCCAATAGCGTTCTCTACTTAGCGCCCAATCGCGTGCATTTTCGATGAAGTTTCCGAAGCGTCCGTGTTTCACTGTTTTCGGATGCCACTGGACCATTTCATTGTTGCGAACGAGTGCCTCGCGCAAAGAGCTCATGCGAATAAACCACGCCCTTCGCGCATAGTACATGAGCGGCGCCTCGCAGCGCCAACAGAATGGATAGCTGTGTTCGTACATCTCGCGTTTGTAGAGCAAGCCCCGACTTGCAAGGGTCTTCACTATTACGGCATTCGCGTCGGTGAAGAACAACCCACCGACTGAAGGCACGTGATCGTCAAAGCGACCATCGGGTTTGACGAGCTGCACGAGAGGCAGGCCTTCGGCCTTTGCTACATTAAAGTCATCTTCTCCAAATGCCGGAGCGATATGCACAATGCCTGTGCCCTCGGCGGTGCTAACAAACTCAGCGAGCACGACGGTTGGCTGCCCGTCACCAAATAATGGCACATATCGTGTGCTTTTGAGCTCATTTCCTTGAAACTCACCTACGACGGTGAAATGCAGCTCATCGCTTAGCACCGTTTCTAACAATTCTTTTGCGAAAATGAGAAACTGATTTTTCACCTTGACCTTAACGTACAAAATATTAGGGTTGACGGCAAGCGCGACGTTTGAAAGTAAAGTCCACGGCGTCGTTGTCCAAGCCAAAAAATAGGTTTCGCGTTGGTCCGGCAAAGGAAACTTCACAAAAGCTGCTTCCTCAGTTATGGTTTCGTACCCTTGGGCCACTTCATGCGTGCTAAGGGCAGTACCACAGCGGGGGCAGTAGGGAACGACATAATGTCCTTCGTAGATAAGATCTCGCTCCCAAAGCCGTTTAAGCGACCACCATACTGATTCGATGTAGCTGGGGTCCATGGTCGTGTACGGCTTGGTAAGATCAATGAAGAAGCCTACTCGCTTTGTCACTTCTGCCCACTCATCGATGTGACTAAATACTGAACTCCGACAGACGTTGTTGAATCGTTCAATTCCATACTTTTCGATGCCTGCTTTATCCTCAAATTGAAGTTCTTTTTCCACGGAAATCTCGACTGGGAGTCCATGACAGTCCCAGCCGCTAACGCGGGGGACGTAGTAGCCTTGCATGCTCTTGTAGCGGAGAAACAGGTCTTTTATAACGCGCGCGTACACATGGTGAACCCCCGGTGAACCGTTTGCGGTCGGCGGCCCTTCGATGAATCGGAATAGCTCCGCTCCTTTGTTTGCGTTTATGCTTTTGCTGATGACGTCGCTGTCATCCCATTCTTTGAGAATGGTTTTTTCCATCGCAACAAAGTTGAAATCGAGTTGCGAATTTGCCCTTGACGGTTGCCCATCATTCTCGTTCACGAGTGATCTGCCTCGGAGTTAGGTGTTTGTCTAAAGTGTCTGTTTTTCACTTTAGGAGACGAACGTTTCTAAGAAAGGTTCTATCCCACCCTCGGTAATAAAGCTTGTCGAGTCTTCATTTGCTCAGATCGGCCAACACATCTTTAATTAGTCAGATCAGCGGGGGTTTGGTACTCGCTCGGCCCCCCGAGTACCAAGACTCAGCGCCGGCCGGCGTGACAAACATCCGAACTTGAAAAACTCCGCTCTGCACCAATCATTTTTGATGCAAAGCTCCGCAGGTCCAAACGCTTCCACGTACGACGTCAATCTTGAGGTAATTCTAGGCGTCCAAATGAATGTGAATGGTCGAGGTAATAATTTTCGCGTTTTTTTTTAGACGTCAGTAAACGCCAGATTAGGCCCCTCTGCTCGTGATTGTAGATAAGAGTAATTACGCGGATCTGTTCTCAGTCGGTTAGGCTGAACGAGTCATAATCAAGGAGATAACCCCTTATAGCCTCTCTGGTCGCTTCGGATCGTGAAGAGCAGCCCTGGTGGCTATCACATTCTAAGTGTTAGCAAGAAGTTGTGCGGGATCACCGCAATAGCCAGAGTCCATCTTTCTTACGTCCGCACTTTGGCGCTAAGCGAGATTTTGCGAGTATTTATTGATCAGCTAGAGATAGTGCTTATATGGAATTGTGTATGCATTGATGTTAGGCTGTGGCGAGTCCTATATCGGTTTTTCACTGCTATTCACGAACTAGACAACATGATCTTGCCATCTCAAAGACTAAACTCCACAGTCAAATTTTGGCACATGAGCCGGTTGCGGCGCTAAAAAAATATAAATTCCTCGGAGTCCAATTATTGCCTATATAAGAGATTTGAACATCTCCAAAGCGAAACGGAGTTTTTAAGTTGAGCACAACGTCCAATCCGATGCAAGGTACAGAGTTGATGCAAGCGCGAAAGACTATTATACACATCATCAATTCATTGAGCGCGTCAAGCAGACTGAAAGGTGTCCGTATAGATGACATCGTGAGCTACAGCGAATCTCTTGGAATCTATCCTGAAAGCGTTATCGGAGTCATTCAGCAATTAGCAAAAGAACGGCTAATCGTCGAACCGTCAAAGAACCGTTTTTTAAACCGATTTCCGCCGATCACTATCCCTAAAAGCAACCTACAGGCGGGCCCGCGTAGGTCAATAGGGCAGCCAGTCGAGTCTCGGCGCGACACTCATGTCGATCTGGAAAAGAAAGCCTTGCTTCTTGAGAAGAGTCATATCCAATTGACCCCAAAGCAGCTGCTTCAAATTGAGCTGGAGTATAAAGATATAATGGCATCTGCTGACCTCGATTTTTTTTACGAGGGTTATCCGAGCGACGCTGAAATCGGAAAACGTGTCGGAATAGACAAGAGAAAGATTCAAGGAGCACGTGTCTTGCTAGGTCTTTTGACCGAGCGTGACGTGAAAATCAATTTCGATCGCCAAAATTTTTTGCAGTGGCTTTCAGCGCCCAAGTCTGCGAGAAAGAGTTCAAAGGATTTCGCCGACGAGCTTGGCGTAAGCTACTCAACCTTCAAGCGAAAAATAGCTCTTTGGGAGGCATACCTATCTAAAAACTCCGTCAGCGACAAGTCATTCAAGTAGTGATGTGGAGCACATGAAGTTCTTAGCTGATCGAATGCTAGGGCGCCTCTCTTGTTGGCTCAGAATTCTGGGTTACGATACTTTGAGCGCGGATTCCTTCGATAGTTTGTCAAATGCCGGGGAGGACACTTTAATGCTCGAGCTGTCAGGATCCGAGAGGCGGGCGTTGTTGACTAGGGATACGCAGCTTCATACCCGCGCAAGGCAAAAGTGTGGCATCCCCTCACTTCTGGTTCAAGATGGAGACGTGCTCCACCAATTGAACCAAGTGCGACAATATTATAGCTTGGTCTTCCCCGAAGAACTCGAAGCTGTTCGATGCAGCGTTTGTAACGGCACGCTTAAACTTGTGCCAACTGAGGACATTTTGAGGTCTCATGAGATCAATAAGCTTCGCACGAAGGGCGTCGATATTAAGAAATTCATTGAGAGGTACGCTCAGTTTTATAAGTGTAGCCAATGCAGCAAAATATTTTGGAAAGGGCAACATTGGCGAAACATGGTCAATAAAACACGCCTCCTTTGTGAGGGGCGCTAAGCGCCTTTATCTGAAGTTCTCGTGGGGCTCTGATTCGACGAAGTGCGTTTTTCTGCTACCTTTACCCCCTAGGGTCGCCGTTCGATGCGTTAGGTATCTCGAACCAGATAGGCGCGACTTGCCTTTACAGCTGTGTAGTCGTTAACTTCAATTATCGCTTTGTTTATCCCTTTTAATTGAGTCCAATCCATGGTTCCTTCACCGATTGGAAGATGTAGATCACGTTCGCCGTCGTTATCGCTCACGTGATAATAAGCCACGGGAAAATCCGCTTGTAAAAAGTCTGTTACGGCGTTGTTCGTGTGCGCGTGTCCAACGTCGATTGTTGCGGACGTCCCACACGTCTCGACAAAAAGCTTGAGTTGCATGACCTCGGTGCAGAAGTATTTCTCGTTGCGGGGCATATTCTCGATAGCGGGCGCTATTCCAACGTCGGCGGCGTAGTTTGCCCACTTTTCAAGGCTATGCAGAGCTAAACCGAGCGATCGCGTCGTCAGCCTGTCATTTATTCTCTTTATGTAACCTGGGTGCGTCGTGATCGTCGAAGCGTTTATAGCTGCAGCAAGATCCACCGTCTCGGTGAGTTGTTTCGTCGTTTCCTCACGTATTCCGACGTTGACGCTGGCGGGATTGAGATCCACCGTAGGCGAATGAATTGTTAGTTCAATATCGTACTGCGACGCTATTTCAAATTGCGAGACATTTCTTAAGGCGTGCCGCGGCAGGTAAGGCCCCTCGCACAGCACCTCGATCACATCGAACCTGTCCGCAAAGGCTCTTCCGATGATCTTGTCAAAAGGTGCGTCAAACAGAGCAAGCGCGGTGAATCCCACTTTCATAAAAAAATGTGTCGACTACCGAACATAAAGGTGTTAGCTACGAGTAATATGGAGTGCAGAACTCTTATTGCATTTAGTTCCTGGAAGTCAAGGAAGGCTCGAGCAAACAAAGATTCTAATCTTGCGAGAACAAAATTGCCGGCACGTTAATCAACGGGCAGGATAGTAATCTTCCACTCGTACTATATCGTCGACAAAAGGTGTTGAGACACTGTGCATGAGGGAGTTTTCTGTGGCCACGATTTTGTGCAAAGCCCCCCGCGGAATATCCATTGTATCGTTTCTCCCGAAGAACTCCTTTTTGTGCTCAAATTGTACGTAACAAGAGCCTTCGAGCATGTAGATTGACTCTTCTTTTTCTTTGTGATAATGATACGAGGTCGTGTAGCCCTCTTTTATGTAGATCTCTTTTGTGAGATAGTTCTCGGTGCTAATGAGAACCTTCTCATAACCCCACGGCTTGTCACTTCTGTTTGCGTACTCCTTTTTTATCTCTTCGAGGTCCTTTGTAGTATCTATCGACATCCAAAACGTGTTTTCCTTGTAATATCCGAGTTGATTGGTGTCTGCAAGCACAGGAAAAACAGTCTTTTCTATTTCGCCCTTTTCAAAATTGCTAAATGGAATGTCAGATTCGAGGAGATATATCCCTCCGTTTATATAATACTCGAGGAGTGGCTTCTCCTTGAATGAGCGGATGTGGTCCTCTCCCAGTTCTACAATGCCATAAGGGCTGCGCATTTTCGTGACAAACATCATAGCTTTGAAATCGCTGATGCTGTACTTTTTCATCATCTTTTTTAGATTGATGTCGGAAACTACATCGCCGTTGCGGATCAACACTGTTTCTTTATCTTTTAGCAGATCAATTCCAAGTTTGATTGCATTGAGGGTGCCTAATGGCTTGTCTTCAACAGAATATTGAATTTCCATGCCACGATAGCTGGTCCCATATCTCTGTTCTATCAGCTCACTCAAGTACCCCGTTAGCAGTATCACGCTCTCAATATCGCTATTGGCCATATCGTAGAGCTGTCGGTCGAGAATTGTGTAGTCATCCGTGATGTCTATGAGTGGCTTGGGTATGTCCTCAGTATACGGTTTGAGTCGCTTGCCATACCCCCCGCAGAGGATCATGCCTATCATACAGATTTTCGTTAGTCCTGCTGTGACTTTACTTTTTCTGTAGCAAACACTGAGCTAGCGCTCTTGCTGAAGTCTATAGACCTAGGAAAAAATGAGAGGAGGGGATCAACCGGCTGCTTGCCCGGGTTTCTAGATGAAAAAAGGTTCTGGCGGCTCAATTAAGCTAGCCGCACCCTCCGCCGCACGACCCACATCCGGTGAGGCTCGGGTGCTTGATAGTAAATCCTTTCCCAAACATTGGGTCATCGACGAAATCAATCTCGGCACCATCAAGTGCAGTCTCTACGTTCTTTTCCAAGAACACTTTTACGCCGTTTGATTCTTGCACGTCTTCCGCTTTGGTGGGGTTTTCGTCAAGGGACATCGTATACTGCGGGCCGCCGCAGCCCATGCCGCCGTATGATATCCTCAAACCGTATTCGGATTTGCCTTCTTTTACTAGAAGGTCTTTTAGCTCTCTAGCTGCTGTTTCTGTTACTTGAATCATTTCGAACTCCTATATATTGCTCTCTCGTCGCACCTATTTAAAGCTACGCAGCCCGCCCAGCGCATTCAAAATCGGCTGCGTACAAAAAAAAGGCGGAGGCCGCTTCACATTGGAGGCATGCCGCCCATGCCGCCCATGCCGCCCATGCCGCCCATGCCGCCTTCAGGCATCGGCGGAGCTGAAAGCTTGCTAGCCGCTATAACATCATCAATTCTGAGAATCATTATCGCAGATTCTGACGCAGAGCCGATTGCCTGAGTTTTTGTCCTAAGTGGCTCCACAACGCCTGCATCGACCATATCGATTGCAGCACCCGTAAAGACATTTAGTCCAGGAGTCGTCATCCCTTGTTCGTGTTTTGACCTTAGCTCGACAAGCGTGTCGATGGTATCAAGACCAGCATTTTCCGCTAGGGTCTTTGGAATGACTTCCAAAGCGTCAGCGAATGCATTGATGGCGAGTTGCTCCCGGCCGCCTACTGTAGAGGCATAGTCTCTAAGCTTTAGTGCCAGTTCAACTTCAGTTGCGCCGCCCCCGGCGACCAGTTTTTCATCTTCTATCGCGACACCGACTACTCGCAGCGCGTCGTTTACTGCCCTCTCTATGTCATCCACGACGTGCTCGGTGCCTCCGTGAAGCATAATGGACACTGCTTTCGGGTTCTCGCACTTTTCTACGAAGATCATCTCGTCGCCGCCAACTTTCCGCTCTTCAACAAGCCCGGCATTGCCGAGGTCGCCTTTTTCCAGTTCGTCTACGCTCGAGGCGATCTTTGCGTTTGTAGCTCTCGCTAGTTTTTCCATATCGCTCTTTTTAACGCGTCTTGCGGCAAGAATCCCGGCTTTCGACAGGTAGTGTTGGGCGAGGTCATCAATCCCTTTCTGACAGAATACCACGGTAGCACCTTTGCTCTTGATCTTGTCAACCATGCTCTTGATCATTTCCTCTTCCTGGCTAAGGAACGCCTGAAGCTGATCCGGCGACGTGATCGAGATTTCGGCGTCAACCTCTGTATCCTTAAGCTCGATTGCACCGTTTATCAGAGCAATCTTTGCTTTTTCGACGCTTTTCGGCATACCAGTCGAGACACGCTCTTTATCTATGATCATGCCCTCGACGAGTTCGGATGAGTCGATGCTTCCCCCAACCTTTTTCTCAATCTTGATGTTGTCGATATCGAAGGTATTCTTCCCGTTTTCAGTTTCAATTACAGCTTTTACCGCTTTAACAGACATGACAGCGAGTTTCTCTTTTGACGCTTCTGCGCCTTTGCCAGTCATCGCCGTAATCGCCACTTTTTTCAGAAGTTCTACATCATCAGGTGATACAGGGATCGCCACTGTGTCGAGCGTTTCTCGCGCTTTTACTGCAGCTAGCCTGAATCCCGATGCTATGATCGTGGGGTGCACGTCTTGTTCGAGAAGGTTTTCTGCTTTTCTGAGCAGTTCGCCAGTAATGATCACTGCTGTGGTCGTTCCGTCACCGACTTCGTCGTCTTGGGTCCGGGCTACTTCAACGATCATTTTCGCTGCGGGGTGCTCAATATCCATCTCCTTCAGAATCGTAACCCCATCATTTGTAATGACGACATCGCCCAGCGTGTCCACGAGCATCTTATCCATGCCTTTAGGGCCTAACGTCGTCCTCACAGCCGCAGCAACCGCCTTCGCGGCAGTTATGTTCATGCCTTGGGCCTCTTTGCCTCGAGTCCTCCGGCTGCCTTCTTTAAGAATCAATATGGGCTGTCCACCCAGTTGTCCGACTTGTCCGCCAAGTTGTCCTGCCATTTTTTCTCTCCGTGTAGCGTGATCAATCCTAATACTTGTAGGTTCGGGCTTAACTATGCAGAAAGTTCTATAAAAGCATTTTGTCCGAAGGTTCTGTCAACTCTCTGGCATTTCTATGGCAACCAAGCTAGTGTCAAAAGTCGGCATCTTACGCTTTCTCGATGACGACTCTTTTCCCTTCTATCTTGGCAACTAATTCTTCGCCGATTTCAAAAGGGAATGTACTGTCTCGTACAAAGTCACTTGGAAAGTTCATTGTATGGCGTGACTTGTACGCATACAGTTTGACCTTCGCTTTGTTTACCATTGGTATCTACTTAGGTAATTATTTTATTTAATACTTTTGTATGGTTATACTTGTATAACGCGGATAAATGGCAGAGAAAAAATAGACTATAACACTATGGGGTCTAGATGGTCCAAAAACTCTGTCAGTTGCCCGACAACCCTAGGCTTGTAATCGGTGCTATCATCTTCCATATAATAATCTACATATTTTGGGCCATCTTGGTCTGTCTCTCTGAAATGTGTGTTTAGATACCCCACTGACTGCGCTAGAAATCTTAGATTACCCGGCGACACATTAGAAATTGATTGAATAAAATATTCAGCAGCTTGTCTCGAGTCGTCTCCGTAATGCGTTAGGGCATAAATGTCATATGCATCCTTACTCCTCTTTTCTTGGTAATCTTCGCTAACGAAAGGTCGATTGACGAAAGAATTTGCCTTCAGTGCGAGTAACCCTGCTAAATCAATTACTTTAAAAGTAGTCTCTTGGGGGGTTCCGTCTAGTTCAAACTGGATTCTCCGGTCACGATTGCAGTCAAAAGCTATGCTCATTCCATCAAACGCATGGGCTTGAATCCCGTCTGTAATCGGACGGGCTATTCCGAGAGAGCAATTTTCGCCTTCTCTGTCGCACAGCAAATCTACGCGAATTGCGTCAATCTCCCCTCGACTTGAGGGTAGTAGGTCTCTGTAAAATTTAGAGTCAGTTCTAGACTGATAACCGAGGCTTTCAAATATTTCACGGATGTTTACAGAGGGCATTTGCCGCAAAACATCTTTTCTAAGCGCTAGGTCGATATCAACGCTGCCGCTGTGTTCGAAACTATGCTCTTGCAAGATAAAACACGGAGCCCACCCGCCGACTAAGACAATGTCTTGGCGGTGTTCTTGTAAAGTTAGTGCGAGCTGTCCGAGAGCACTGAGTGATATCCGCGTTGTGGGAAAGTCATGCATGCATAGAAGCTTTTCTTGCTTCCCAGTTATCCTCGATTACCTTATATAATTCCCTAGCTGCTTCTCTGCCTCGTGCTGGATAATTGTATAAATCTACGTATAGTTGAGGCAATGAGACTACGCAAACGCCATCTTTCTTTTCAGCCCCGTAAAAAACCCCTGAACTTCCTGCTATAGCAAATCTGACGTTACCGCTAGATTCTACGGGCACGAGCTTCAGCAAATTCGCCAGCTTTTGAGCGTCTTCCTCAGACTTGACATATATGTGAACGTTTGTCGGTCTAACAAACGGTTTGATGAACAATGCCCCAGCTAATCCTGTAACTGCGTAGTCAACGTTTTTTATTTCTTTCAAGTTTTCAAAGAACTTTGAAATGTCTTGCTGTGGCGAGTAATAATCAACAAATTTTCTTGTTGTCGCAAAATCATTAAAGGCCGCCCATTCATTTAATAAAGTCAAAGGAAGTGTAAGCTTAAGTAGATACTTCCCTTGCTCATGCTCTGCTAGGTGTCGATGTATCAATGCTTGGAACACGTCAGCTATAACAGTCTTTGAGACGCCAGATTCTTCTTTCATTTCTAAATAGCTAAAA
>DASPOC010000105.1:0-6312 GCA_035626195.1 Bathyarchaeia archaeon
CGCCAGGGCATCGCGAGTTAGGTTTTTAGGCCCCTGAAAATAGGCGTAAGCGCGAGAGCATCTGAAATGCCTTTCGTAACGCTTGACCAGTGACGTTACCTGAGCTGCTGCACAAAGGTGCGGACGCTCGAGAAAACGTAAATGGCGGCGCCTATGGCCAAGAGGCCGTACCCGATCACCCTGAGTGGCGTGAACGCCAGTAAAAGCCCGGCGACGACGACAAGAAGGATAATCAGGGCCACCTTCTGTGTTATCGTTGCCTTGACGTCGAGAGGGGTTGGCATAATAGGATCTCAATAGCAGTGAACTCAGCGCGGTGTGAAAAAGCTTGCGAATATCGCTGCCGCTTTGACGATACTGTCGGCGCTATCTGGCTGATTATGGCAAGCGAGGAGAACGATGACACCGATGGCTCTAGCACTGAACCCCCCGTCACGTATGAGGACGCCCATAAGAGCCGCGAAGGCTCACGTCTGCACCAATCGGCTGAGGGTGCGACCGTGGCTGCGTCGTACAATCGACGGTTTTTTTAATTCTGCGGAGGCTCGCGAATCTCGACTCTGCAGAGCGATGTCGGGCAGTTTGGGTCGCTAATGCGTGTGATTGCTGCCTTAGAAATATTCCGCTCTCCCGTGATGCCCCCCCACCTCCTTCCATATTTGCGACTCAAATATTCTGCCACGCGTCCAAGACGCTGGTTCAAATGAAAAAAATTAAGTCTGTGCATCTCGTTCATTGCGTGCGGTAACAGCAGAGCTTAGGGGCGTAAAGAAATGAAAAAAATTGGAGTAGCGAGTTGGATAGTTGCAGTCTCGGTTACAATGGCGATATTATGTGCGGGCTGCGCTTCGCCGGCGTCACCGACCCCAAGTCCGAGTACATCCACAAGCAGCGCAGTGCCGGCGCTCGGAGCGGGCATCACCGTTGTGCAAGGGCAAAACTTCACCATCCAGCTTCAATCGAATCCATCGACAGGCTTCCACTGGGAGCCGACCTACGACAATGGTTCCATCGCGTTTATCAATCGGGCGTTCATCGCAAGCAGCCTTCCAATGCCAGGAGCGCCGGGCGGCGACGTATTTAAGTTCCAAGGCATCAAGCAGGGGACGAGCGTCATCACGTTCAACAACATCAGTCCATCGAACGAGACCACAAATAGCGTGAGCTACACTATCACATGTACGACGACACACGTAACGCAAGGTAACGCAGTGCTTGTCTCACAGGACCAAAACTTCACCATCCAGCTTCAATCGAATCCATCGACAGGTTACCACTGGGAGCCGACCTACGACAACTCTACCCTCACCCTAGCCAATCGTGCCTTTGCGGGCAACGTTAGTACAGCAAGTGCTACGATCTTCGGAGCTGGCGGTACGGACTTATTCACCTTCCAAGGTATCAAGCAGGGGACGAGCGTCATCACGTTCAACAACATCAGTCCATCGAACGAGACCACAAATAGTGTGAGCTACACGGTCGTCGTTATGCAGTAAAGGCATTCCCCCGCCTTTTTTTTACTTTACCGGCCGTTGAGACTCAGTGAGGATACGATAAGCTTCAGCAACGCGTGAATTCGGTCGTCAGGTTGCTTGCTCGCACCGCGTCGATGCCGAAGGTACCCTGCGTTCCGTATTACTTAGAAACCGTTGTCTACTTGTGCAGCAGTTTCCCTCGCTTTTGGATTGTTAGAGGCAAATGGCAACAGACAGGAATAGCGAGAGAAAACTAAACAAATAGGCCCGCCATTGATCTGACACACAGAACGCCATATCAAAGAGCGGCGACAGATAAGCGCCGCTCCGCAAAGCAAGCGTTATGTAAGAAAGATGATAGGCTAATGCGATTGTTGTACAAGATCGGTGTATCAGAATGAAATCACTATGGAAAGGATCAATAGCGTTTGGCTTGGTGAACATTCCTGTAAAACTCTACTCGGCGGTTGAACAGAAGCCACTCAAAATACATCTCTTGCACAAGGACAAGCTGTCGCCGATACGCTACAAGAAATGGTGCGACGCATGCACGCAAGAGGTGTCACAAGACGAGATCGTGAGGGGGATCGAAGTCTCTCCAGGCGAATACGTGGTCATCAGTGATGAGGAGCTTCAGTCCATCAGGCCTGAAAAATCCACGTGGATAGAAATCGTGGAGTTTGTTCACTCCCATCAAATCGACCCGATCTTTTTCAACTCCCATTACTACGCTGGCCCCGAACGACCGAAGGACAAGACGTATTTCCTGTTTAGGGAAGTGCTGCACCAGACCGCCAAGACCGCTATCGGCAGGTTTGTCATGCGGGAAAAGGAACACGTCTGTGCGATTGAGGCGTACAGGCAGGGATTGCTGCTGACAACGCTGAACTATGACTATGAGATCCGGGACATCATGCAGGTCGGTGGTCTTGATGCGCCGCCGACACTCTCTCAGGTCGAGATGGACCTCGCGCGACAGTTACTAAACCAGATTACGGTAGACGAGTTTGACATCACCAGGTTTCACGATACGTTCGAGGAGGAGCTCAAGGGGCTCGTCGACAGAAAAGCACACGGAGAGACGATCGCGATCCACAAGATGGAATATAGCCGGACCACGGAAGAGAACCTCGTTGAAGCACTAAAGGCAAGCCTGAAATGATGCTCGCTGCCACGGGCACTAAAGAGATTCTTACGTCTACTGAGTATATCTTTGAGCCGAAGCTGGACGGCTACAGGGCGCTCTGCGAAAAAAAGGCAGGAACGCTTCGCTTCACATCACGAAACGACAGGGACATCACCCGCGAGTTTCCAGAGCTTGCGTTTGGTGATCTAATCAAGGCCGATTGCGTGCTCGATGGAGAGATCGTAATCTATGATGAAAAGGGGAATCCGTCGTTCTCGTTGCTGCAGGGACGGAAGCACCACAGTCGGCCGCCCACGTACGTCGCGTTTGACATACTCGAACTGGAAGGCAGGAATCTAAAAACGCTGCCGCTATCAGCGAGAAAACGACTGCTTGCGGGCGTCGTCGAAGAGGGGAGAAACCTGCAGACAATGCCTGGCGCCGTGGACGGCGAGCGCCTCTGGGGCGTGGTAACCGCACGGCATCTGGAAGGTGTCATGGCAAAGAAAAAGGAAAGCGTCTATGTTACCGGACGGTCGCACGCCTGGCTCAAGATCAAGGATGAGAAAACCGTCGATTGCGTAATCGTCGGATACGTCACAAAGACAAGGACGATAGCATCGCTGGCGCTCGGGTTGTACGACACGGGGAGGCTCACCTACGTCGGCCAGGTGGGCACGGGCTTTAGCGAGTCACTCCTTAGCGAACTTGCGAAGGTGCTCGTTCGCGCACGCAGCGACGTCGCCCTTCCGAAGAACGTGCAGCCCGTTGTCCCCGATAAGGTGTGCGAAGTCAGGTATTTGCAGTACACGAAAGACAACCGACTGAGGGCGTCAGTTTTCGTAAGGATGCGGGACGATAAGCCCGCCGACGAGTGCACGATAGACCAGGTGCGTAGCGTTGCTTGACGAGTACAGGAAGAAACGAGACTTTGCGAAGACGGGTGAGCCTGAGCCTGACGAACTGACAAGCGAACAGTCGGCGTATGTGATACAGAAGCATAACGCCAGGCGGATACACTTTGATTTTCGGCTTGAACATGGTGGGGCTCTCAAGAGCTGGGCGGTGCCCAAGGGGCTGTCAGACGACCCACGGGATAAAAGGCTCGCGATCAGGACTGAGGATCATCCCGTTGCTTACGCTGAGTTTTCCGGCGAGATACCTAAAGGCGAATACGGTGCAGGGACGGTCGAAATATGGGACAAGGGAAAATTCGTCAACATTACGATAAAAGAAGGGAAGCTTCAGCCTCTCGACGAGGCGTTGGAAAAGGGCCATTTCGTAATCTACCTCAAAGGTGCCAAACTGAACGGGACCTATGCATTCACCCGCCTCGACAATGACTGGATAATCGTCAAGAAAGGGGAGGAGCATCGCCTGAGCGACGAAATAGACGTCGGTGGGCACCGAATCCGCGTGACGAACTCCCAAAAGGAGCTTGATACGGGTATCCCGAAAGCCGCGCTCGTAGAATACTATCAACACGTCGCCCCGCAGATGCTGCCCCATATAGAGGATCGGCTTATCTCCATGTTGAGGTTTCCCGAGGGGGTCAGCGGCGAGAAATTCTTCCAAAAAAATATGCCCGACTATTTTCCTGATTGGCTTGAGAGCAAATGTCTCACGCATAAAGGCACCATGACCTGCTATGTGATCGTTAGGGATGAAGCAGGCATCGTGTACCTCGGCAATCAGGTCATCGTTCCCCACATTATGGTAACGAGAGCTGACAGGCCTGAAATTCCCGACAAAATGATTTTTGATCTCGATCCGTCGCTGCCTGATTTACCGTCGCTTCGATCAGCCGCGCTCAAACTAAAGGGCTTTCTTGAAGCGTTGGAGTTTAAGCCGTACGTGATGACCACTGGGGGCAGGGGGTACCACATCGCGGTGCCCATCACGCGAGAGCTTGACAACCATGGCGTGAGGGAATTCGCCTTGAAAATAGCGCAAACCCTCGCAAAAAGTGACGGGGCACTGACTACGGAGCTCGGCAAGGAGAAAAGGAGGGGACGAATCTTCGTCGACGTCAACCGGATATCCGCCATGCAGACGTCTGTGGCACCGTACGCCGCCCGATCTGAGCCAGGGCTTCCAATAGCGAGCCCGTTTGCCTGGGACGAGCTGCCAAATATTAGCCCGACCTCGTACACCATCAGGAACTATCCCAAAGAGGATGCGTGGAAAGACTTCTTTGCTAATGCCGTCTCGGTAACGGACGTGATCAAGAGGCTCGCGTAAAGAACTCCACAAAGCAGGCGATTCGTCACCAAAATGAGTATTGGATTTTAGAGGCCAAAGCCACCTTTAGTAGCGCGCAGAAATGAACAGGTCACGCGGGCCGCGATGGAAGTAGAAGGCGCTTTTTCGCTCCTTACCGCCACATAGGATGTCACAGGTGCCATCGGCGCTGGTAGCGGAAAGTAGTTCAATGACGCTGGAAACATATTATCTATGAGGTGGAGTCTGGTAGCTATTACACTGATTAGCGTCGCTCTTTTGGTGCTCAGCATTGCGGCCGGCAATGCTCTCTTATCGTGCCAAGTGTAGGTCGAAAACGAAACGTAATGGTTTTACTCTATAACTGGCATAGGCGACCTATGAAAACGCTCATCGTATGCGTGTCAGAGCACCACGGAAACACGAAGAAGATCGCCGACGCGATGGCAGCAGTCCTCGGCGCTGAGGTCAGCCATCCTGATGATGTGAACGTGGAGGCACTCGGCGATTATGATCTCATCGGGTTGGGTTCAGGAATCGCATTTGGAAAGCACTATCAGCGATTGCTCGAGTGGGTTGACGCGCTTCCCTCGCTTCGCGCCAAAACGTTTGTGTTCTCAACGAGAGGGGCACCGCGTGGAGGGTCGCACCACTCTGCCTTAAAAAGTAAGTTGGAACAGAAGGGCGTGACCATCGTCGGGGAGTTCTCCTGCCGGGGGTTTGATACGTACGGACCGATGAAACTTATCGGCGGGATCGCACGAGGGCGGCCAAACGAAGAGGACCTGCGCGATGCGGAGGAATTTGCCAAAGCACTCGAAAAAGGCTGACCGCAGATGCCGATGACTCGTCCGTCAGCATCTTCGTCACTTCCCCCTGAAGGGGGGGTTAGTTACGGATACTGTCATCTCCGGTTATAATTGCTCGCGACCTTAAGCGTATGCGGTGCCACGAAAAGGAAAAAATGACTGCAAAGAAAAAAAATACTGTTCCTCTGCACGCATAACGCACCGCGATCGCAGATGGCAGAAGGTTTCACCAACGCCTGGTACTCCGACCAGTATGAGGCACGCAGCGCGGGAAATGAACCCACTGGCGTGCATTCGTGCGCGATCGAAGTCATGGCTGAGCTCGGCATTGATATCGGCTCGCACCGGGCAAAGTCGCTGGACCAGTTTGAAGACCAGACCTTCGATTACGTCGTCACGCTGTGCGCCGACGTGCAACAGAGCTGCCCCATTTTTCCTGGCGGGAGGGAGTATCTCCGTCACGCCTTTGACGATCCCGTGCCAGATGCCGTGGAAGGCGCACCGTGCGCATCTTTTAGACACGTGCGTGATCGACTCAGGGAGTGGCTTGAGTCAACGTTCGATCGCGACTAGTCTAGGCACTCGCTTGGTCACCCTTTGACATATAACTTGATGTACGTTCGTGACGTCCTACCAATATTCATATTATTCTGATTTATCAGAAAAGTTTAGATACACTGAC
>DASPOC010000106.1:0-24479 GCA_035626195.1 Bathyarchaeia archaeon
TGATAGCTTACCAAATTCAGGATGCTGCCAGATCCCAGAATAATAAAAGGCAGGATCGTGATCAGGCAAACGGCGAGAAAGGTGACCGCACCGTTGCGCATTTGTTTGAATTGACGGTTTTTGAAATAGATGATGAAAAAGATAGGTGCAATCACTATCGGGTATATCTTAGTCAATGTACCCAAGGCTAACACGGCCCAGCTGGCATTATGCTTCTCAAGCCAGAAGAGATAGATAGCTGCGAGCGTCATGACGGCCGGGATGATGTCAAACGTTTGAATGATGATCGGCCCAACCGCCAACACGGCCAGGGTATAAATTGACAGTGCTTTCCAAGGGGCCTCTCCTAACCGACGGGCGATATCAAATATCAGAACTAGTCCGATAATATCGAAAACCAAGAGTTCGAACTGGAAAACCTTGGTGTAAAGGGCATCAGAAGACGTTATTACTCTGGGTAAGCCAAAAAAGATCAGAGACAATGGAGGATATTCGAGGGTAAAATCGCGGTACGGCAACAAACCACTTGCGAGTTTTGAGGCGTCTGCAAGATATAAGCCAATATCTGCGTTCGGAGTCAAATAAAGGTGAAATAAAACCCCAAAAATAAAACCGTGCATCAGAATAAAAAGCGCGAGAGTGCGCCCCCCTCCAGATACCAGAAAGTTTCTGAAGTGATTGATCGCCCCGTTTACGTTTGGTGGAGTTTTCATTGTACGAGAAGATCGGGCCGGACCTTGCTCAAATACTCAACAACGAAGCCAGCAACAACAGCCTCGCCGACCGCCACGATCAGATTTAATCTCAGGATCGGGATCAGGTAGACGACCCCCTTCCATCGTGCCCGTTGAAGGACCGCTTTGAATAACGTGCCCAAGAAACCCCGAACGGCGCGCGCTTTGTCTCCATCGAGTCGCTCTTCGGTCGTAATCACGATCTGAGATGTTTCAATCCTCATTAAAGGCCCCTGAACATCAAACAAGTGTGAGAAAATGAGGATCGTATTAAAAGGTTGTTAATTGAGAGGGGCCGAGGCGCTCATATTCGTTTGTACACAGTTGCAAGGGGCTTCAAATATTTCAGCTCACCCGTGCGTAGGACTGTTGAACAGATAGCAAGATTGGGGTATGACTCTGTTTCGACTGAAGTAGTGGGGCTTGCACCCCCACAGATTGAAATGATTCGGACTCGCTGCAGCATAATCTGTAGTGGGGTAGAAGACTTCGTGATACCCGTATAGAAGACGATCCAGCGGAAAGCGTTGCAAAGCGCAGCGCCGAAGCACGGAAGGAAGGGCAACGCGTGCAGGCCACCTTAAGCCCTGTTTTTCCCAAGGCAACACTTAAATCTGGTTACGACGATTATGGGGAGTCTGACACAGTTCATCGACGAAAAGTACCGAGTTAAGCGGGATTTTGCGTACTACGGGAAGAACTGCGGATGGGCACTCAGATTTCGCAGTGGAGGTCGCGCGCGCGCCGCTTTCTATCCAGGAACGGGCGGCTTCACTGCGGAGATTATTATCGGTCAAGCGCAGCTTGAAGAGGCCTTGCAGCTGCGCCTTGCTGCTAAGGTGCGAGGCATTCTCACAAACGCTCGCGCATTCACCGAAGGACAGTAGCTCTTTATCGCCGTAGAGTCAGAGCAGGATTGTCGTGACTTGCAACGCTTGCTCAGAGTCAGGGCACACCCATCGAAGAAAAAAAGAGCGTAATGCGGCCCCACGGCTTTTTCACAGCCGAAAGAAATGGCAAGTGACAGACCATTGGATACGGCCCTCATACTCACTACGCTGCTGCGAACCACTTGTAGCTGGCGTCTTTTGCTCATATAGTATTCTTCTAACGCCCGCTGTGGGTGCTGTTCTAATTCCAGCAGGCACAATTATCGTGAGGTACTCATTTCGAACGCATTTTCGTTCCTCGGCCTGTACTTCCATTACAGGCTGATCCCCCTCGTTGTCAACGAGAAGTACCGGTTGCGGGTGTGCTTTGCTTACAATGGCGTTCCCGGTGCTCCTGGTATGCAATCTCGCGTCATATTCAGAGCCTATCTTTCTCGCTTTTACGATCGGAGCGTACTACTACTGGAACCGCGACGTTTGGATACGCGGCGTTGTTCGCGGTATTTTCCATTTTTACGCGCCAAGTCGGCGCGTTCGTCATCGTGATTTTTCTTGTCCATGCTCCGCGGGTACTTTTCGCATCGCGAGCGATAGCGCGTGATCCCGGAACTTGCCGTCATCGCGATCACCTGCGCAGGCGTCGCGAAGCTCTACCTCTTCTACCTCTACCGCTTCAGCAACTCTTTCATCGTCACGAGCGTTGAAGCCGCAAATTGGAAAGAAACGCTCTACGTTGCCCCTCTCTTAACAACTTGGGCACGTATGGCTTCCAAGCGCCCAGCTCGGTGCCCTTTAACTACGCCGTTGTGCCTGTCTTCTTGGTCGTGACCCTCTTGGTTGTGGCGACCATTATGCCGCTCCTCAAGAGCGATTTGGCACTCTCCGCGTATTCATTCGTCTCATTGGCCACCTGCTTCTTCGTGAGCACCGCGCCCGAGTCCTTCGTGCGCTCATCGCCACGATATTTCCATTATACCTTTTTCTCGGCCTCACGCTTTCAGACAACTGGCACAACGATATCGTGATCGGCACGATTGTTGTCGTAATTGTAATCCAGAACATGTTAATTTGGATCACTGGCGCGTGGCTCTATTGAGGCCTAGCAGGCGCGTGCACAAACGACACTTTGACACGTCTCTGAGCCCCGCAGTGAGGCGCACGCCCTATTGAGTAGGCGTATGCGGATATGTCTGCTCCGGAAGCTCACGTTATGGCTAACCTAGAAGATCTGCGACGCGATCAACTCACTCGGGGACGAGCAGTGTGCTTGCGCCGTATAGTATCCCCGCTGCGACCACAAATACACCGACATAGGCAACAAGTGCTTGGCTCGGAGTGGCGGCGCTCAGTGTATTGTTGGCTACGTAGATCAGGACCATACCAGAAATTATGACTATCGCAGCTACAGCAAGCCCTTTGCGCCCCTGTCCGACACGGGCGCCCATATCCCTCGCTACCGTCATACTGTATCGGTCTCCTAATCCCCTGCTGACTCTGGCGGCGACTGACGCTTAACAGGACCACTTCTGCGGTGTTCTAGACTCCAGACGGGTCAGACAGAAACCAACAAAAAGAGCGTAGATTTGGAAACAGAATGTTCCTGTTTGCGACGACCTCAAGCCGTGCGCACGCGCATTCAAGGTGCATAGGCCGCATCCCGTTTGCCACGCGCGATGCAGAAACTCCGTAACGCCCATCTTTTGCGACTCGCGTCAGTCAATCAGAGATGAGTCAATGGCTTTGACAGCACGAACTACGCTTCATCACGAATTTTCGCAGCATAGGGACCAACAGCACAACGTGGATCAGCACGGTCACAGCCAATGCGAGGACGTGTATCAAGACGATTATGAAACTGAATATCAGCAGCAATTTCATGAGCGCTAGTTTACCTAACATCGTTCACCTCACGCGCGACGGTACGCCGCTTACCAACACGCCGCAGCCAGAGATAAACGTTTTCCCCTTGGCTTCGAAAACTTGCCCTTCAGCTTGACCGAGGCGGAAAGGCGAGAACCACGTGAGGAGATGCTTCGTCCGCGAGAGCGCAGAGCGCTCATCGGTCACCCTGCAAGCTTCATAGTTAGAAGCTGTGCACCACATTCACGGGCGGCCCGTAAATCAGACGACGACGAAGTGTCTAGCTCACATAAGCCGAGATGAGACAAAAGTTGCCGCCATAGCGCTATGTGGCCGTTTGCGACGTGAAGAAGCTCAGACTAGGGAGAACCGCGACTCAACTCTCATGGAGGGCTAAACGCGATGCACAGGCCTTCACCGTCGCACGAGCACCTTATTGTGACACGATTTCGCCCACTGGGCCCGTGAAAAACTGGTGTTGATTTGCGCGAATACGCAGCATTCGATGATGCTAGGATCTCGAATATCGCTTGGCGGCACCGACAAACGGGTCAAATCCGTGCCGCATTGAATACACATGTACGTGCTGGTATGAAGCAAGCACGTTGTATTCGACAATACCATCGCATCCGTGGATACCAGTCCCGCGGACCATTTTGTAGGCAAATCGGGCATCGCGGTCTGGTTCGGCGACGGAATAGTGGTATTCGTGCCCGCGCAGGCGTTCTCCGCGGCCTGCAATAGCACAGTCTCGCACGATCTGAACCTCTGAGTGTCCGATCGCTTGCAAATTGTCGGTCATCCTGACGTCGACGGGAATGACACCGGCGAGCTTGTGCAAAGCTCCGTCGTTAACTGCAAGCGAGCGGGCCAAATACACAAGTCCGCCACCCTCTGCATAAATGGGCATGCCTTCTGCAGCTTTCACGTATATATCATTCAGAAGCCCCGCTTTTGCGCTAAGCTGTTCAATATGCACCTCGGGAAAGCCCCCACCCAGGTAAAGGCCGTCTACGGCCGGGAATTTATCATTCAGCGGCGAGAAGTATTCAAGCTTCGCAGCATGACCGAGCGCCTCAATATTTGAGCGGTAGTAGAAGCAGAATGCAGCGTCCAAAGGAACGCCGATCGTGATGTGTGCTCGGTTGAAGGAACCTGGTATGGATGTAGGAACGATAAGCTCTGTGCAGGCACCGATTATGGATGCAACGTCAAGATCTTCGCAGATCGCAACGAGATCGGCGTCTGTAACTTCGGGTTCTCTTCCACGAGTCTGGCTTCGGTGGCGGCTGCGCTCCCAGACGTCCCTCCGAACGAAACCCGCAAGCGGGACCCCAATCCTCTCTAGCGCCTTTCGTATGGCATCGACGTGAGTGTCGCTGCCAACGCGCGTCGCAACGACGCCAACGACATGCACGTCATAAGGCGTGTACGAGGCGTACTGCATAAATCCAAGAACCGTGGCAGCCACACTGTCTGAGGAGGCGCTCGCATCGACCGTAAGGATCATGGGAGCACCAATGATGTCGGCAATGCACGCCGTGCTCGACGCGCCGGTGAACACCCCTGAGGCACCCTCGATGATGATGAAGTCCACGTTCGCTTTCGCGAGGTCACGCTTGACGCCGGCTTCGCCCATCAAGAATGCGTCGAGGTTGTAGCACGGCCGCCCGGTCAACCGTTCGTGAAGCTTAGCATCCGCGAACCCCGGGCCGACCTTAAAAGACTGCACGTCATAGCCAGCGCTAGAGAGCCCTTTTGATAGCGCAAGGGTTATCGTGGTCTTTCCGACGCCGGTTCTTGTGCCGCCAATGATGATGCATTTCACGACAAATGCATACGGGTTGAGCGTTAATAGCTTTGGTGAACGGTTCTAAGCCACAACCTCAACGCGCTCGATATCGACTAGACCTAACGCGACGCTTGGACGATTTAAAAGTGCACGGCCAAAACTGTAAAAAACGGTCAGACCGAGTTCCAATTGCCCTGGTGTACTCGTCGGCTGACCCCAGTCCCGCAGAGTAGAAATGAGTGCGACACGCGTCGCTCGCTCAATGTAAGCGTCTCAATCTACCGCACCGTGTATGCAGAAGTAGGCGCCGCTGAGGTTATATTCCGCGTAGACGGGGCAACTCAAGCAGTCGCACCCCTTCATTTCGGGCTTCTTTTCGCTCACGCCCATTGCGCAGTACGTGCCATCGGCAAGGTCATTCTTTTGAAAGGTCGGACAGCCGGGGCAGATGCACTTCATCATCGTGTCTTGATTAAGTGGAACTTTCACGGGATTCGCCTCCAGATCGTCAACGTGCGCAGACTATTAATGCCTTTCTTAATGCGTCTAACTTGGCGGAGGGAGTATGCTCGCGAACGGTGATCAGCCGTCCGAATACCAATGGGATCGGCTAACGTGAAGTAAGAGTTCAATCTTAGTTTTGAAGTAGTGAATCACTGAGCGCTTTCGATGCGTTCAACTCCTTTGAGAGTAAGCGATGCATATAGCGTGCCCTCATACGAAGCGATAAACCCTTTTGCCTCCAAGTACTCTACAATCGTTTCGAGTGTCTCCCAATCAAACCCATGCTTTTCGCCGATGTCATAAGAATCAATTAAGATCCCGAATCGACCCTGCGCAATGGTGTACATTTCGCGTAAGAACAGTTGCTTTTTCTCCTTCATCTCAGCTGCAAAGGTCATGCCGTAATGCAATACAAATCTGAAGAGAAAAATGTTGCGAGTGTTGAGCGAAAATGAACTGGTGCCGCGCACCTCGTCACTCGTGCTCGCCTACGCGTACGTACCACAAGTCCTCTGGACGCAAGACGAAAAGTTCCGGTTGAGCAGAAACAAACAAATCCCAAAAGGCGACGTAAGCTTTTTGTAATTACAGCGAAACTGTATGCCGAGATGGCAGGGAACTGGTCTACTGAGGACGCTAATCGAGCGGTCATAGCCATTGCTGTAATCCTCAAACGTGTCGGAGCCCTTCCAAAGGTGCTCGTAAACGCCTACCAGCACGAGATCGATCTTGGTGAAGTCGCAGTAACGCGACGCTTCTACGAACAACTGGCGGCCAACTGTCCAGCCGCGCTTGATTACTTTACGGAGCGCGCGGCTGACGCGCACGAAAGCGAAAAAGATCACGTCAAAGGCTCTCTTCGAGAGATCCCAATCGATTGATTTTCGCGCGCCCGAGATAAACGAGCACGCCTCCATCTCACCGGGGTTTCAAGAATCCGAAGTGCTTTATTCCTTCGATGATGCCTGCCGCATAGTTTTCGCGCGCCCAGTAAACGTCCCCAGGCAGCGCGCCAGCATTGAGCTCCGATTTATGGTTGCCGACGACGACCGCCAAAAACCCGGCAGAGAGAAGCTCGATGTCATTCCCGCTATCGCCCGCTGCCAAGACGCTGCGTGGACGAATTCGAAGCCTCTTTCTAACGTAGTCGACCGCTTCTCCCTTTCCCGCTCCTTTCGGAATAACGTCTAGGTCGGTCCCGCTCGAGTAGACAACCTTGTGCGCAATGCCGATTTCATCGAGCCGCTTATGGATCTCTGGTATGACTACATCGGCTTTGCGAAAAAGATGGTAGCTCTGCTTAAACTCAAACTGGCGCGACTGCTGGAAAAGATGCGGTATCGTCGCAAGTGCCTGGTGTAGCTCAAGGCGGTCCCACTGACGGTCAATGTGCCGCGTCCACGCGTCATCCCGCCGGTAGTCGGGCCCCTCATAGACTTCCGTGCCGACGTTACACAGCAAGTAATCCGGCTCACGCAAGCACTCAGCGAACATGATCTCAAACATTTGGATCTTATCGCGGCCTGTAACGTAAGCGATAGTGACGTCACGATGCATCGAGAGCATGGCGACTAGGCTTGAGTAGGCGGCGCGGTCGCCGGTCAGCGTGTTGTCGACGTCAGTACCGAGCAGCTTCATACTCTCTTCTCATTGCGCCCTGTCGTATTTAGCATCTGTGACCAGAGACGTGCCATGGCGCGGGCGGCAGTCATACCTGCGGTCGTGCGAAAGCCACCCACAAAGGCGCAGCGCCTGACAGAGGGCCTGCCTCGCGGACGCAACAGAAACGGGCTTATCGGGAGAAATACGAACACGAGTGGTATGCGAAGTACGGCTAAGAATCACAGTGAACCTCGATCTGACAAACGCTATGGCGAGAGAAGCCGTATCCAGGTGCTTTGTGGCCCTGTTGCCGTCATGGGGCAAAATAGGTTTCGGAAGTGTACGATCCGAGCACCTTTAGTCGCGATACGTGCTTTTGTAGCGCACCTAACGCGTCTAAGACCACGGCGTCGGACGCACTGCCCTCAAGGTCGATGTAGAATATGTACTCACCGAGCGACCGCTTTGCGGGCCGGGACTCAATCTTCGTGAGGTTCAGCTGCCGTTCCGCAAACACGTGGAGCACCTCGTGGAGGGCTCCTGGTCTATCCCGTTTCAGCTCGAGCACGATTGACGTCTTCAAATCCTGTTGAGCCTGCGGCTGTCCACCACGCCGCATCACGACGACAAATCGGGTGAAGTTCTCTTTGACATCCTGAATGTCCGCCTCGATGATCTGCAGGTGATAGCGTTCCACGGCACGAGATGAGGCAATCGCTGCCGCGCGACGATCCTCGCTTGCCATCTGCGCGGCTTGTGAGGTACTGCTCACCGCGACCACTTGCCGCCCAAATACGCGCAAAAACGCGTTGCACTGAGCGATTGCTTGCCAATGAGAGTACACCACTTGAACATCTGCGCCCTCGAGGGCCGCAAGAAAGTGGCGTATGGGCAGGATGATTTCGCGGGCGATCTGCAGGGGCATGGTGAGCAGCACGTCGAGCGCAGTGCCGACCGACCCCTCAATCGAGTTCTCCAAGGGGATGACGCCGCAGTCAAGCCGACCCCCGATAAGGTCGCGGGCAACGTCTTCAATGGTAGTGAAGTAACACAGCGTGTCTTCTGGAAAGCCCAGGGCTAGTGCGGCTATCTCACTGTAAGTCCCTTCTGGTCCGAGCACGCCAACGAGCATACGTCCTCCTTCTGGCCGCTTAAGTAATAAGGGTTCTTCAAAAAAGCTTATATCGGAAGCTGCGTTACACTGTTACACTGTAGCAATATGGAAGGATTTAACATGGAAACAGGCAAAGTCGTACGACTGGAGCGCATCACCAATCGGGAGAGCGGCAACATCGTGATCATCCCGATGGATCATGGGATCTCCATAGGCCCGGTCAAAGGCCTCGTAAACCTTTCCGACATCGTGAACAAGGTGGCCGCCGGAGGAGCAAACGCCGTTTTGATGCAGAAAGGGATGGTTGGACACGGTCATCGCGGGTACGGCCGCGATATCGGGTTGATCGTTCACATGAGCGCTTCGACCTCGTTAGGCCCCGACCCGAACGACAAGGTGCTCGTGTGCACGGTCGAGGAGGCTCTCAAAGTAGGCGCAGACGCGGTCAGCGTGCATATAAACATCGGCTCGGAGACGGAAGCAAACCAGCTTCAAAAGCTCGGTAACGTTGCAGAACGCTGCAACGAATGGAGCATGCCCCTCCTCGCCATGATGTACCCTCGCGGCGCCAAGGTCTCGGACCAGTACGGCGAGGAGGTCGTCGCCCACGCCGCGCGCGCAGGCGCGGAGCTTGGTGCCGACATGATCAAGACGAACTACACCGGCGACCCTGATTCGTTTAGACGCGTGGTCGAGAGCTGCCCGGCACCGGTCATCATCGCCGGAGGCCCCAAAGTGGACACGGACACTGAGCTCCTCCAGATGATCTCAGACGCGATCGCGGTAGGCGCACGAGGCGTGGCCATTGGGCGCAACGTGTTCCAGCACGACAAGCCGACTCACATCGTTCGCGCGATATCGCGCATCGTGCACGACAACGCTTCCGTCGAAGAGGCGCTCCAAGAACTAGAGCGTTAATGTTAAATGACTGAGGGCGATGTGCATGATGGGAAATTATGAAGAGCGTGTGGATTAAGGCGGACGCGGGCCCGTGGGAGGAACGAAAGCCGATCATTACCTTCGCGCTCGAATCGGGCGCCGATTGTGTGTTGGTCGGCGAAACTGACGTGGATGCCGTGAAGCAACTTGGCGGAATAACGGTGGCGGCCTTTGACGAGGGGCGAAGCAATCACGCTGACATTTCCGTCGTGGGAAGAAGCGGAGAAGGGGACGGAACGCTCCTTCTTCCAAGCACGACAACCGACGCGACCGACTACAAACGGCTAAGCTCGCTGGCCGCTGAGACGGCGGCTTATGTCGTGATCTCCGATAAAGCCCACGAGCGGTTCGCACAAGAGGTCGCAACGGCGTGCAGCCACCTCATCATCATCGGAACGGATTGGAAGGTCATCCCTCTTGAGAACGTCATCGCCGCACTGCAGGGAACTGTCGACATTATCGCAGGCGTGAGATCGTTCGAAGAGGCAAAAACGGCGCTTGAGACGTTAGAACACGGTGCGGACGGCGTGCTCCTCGACACCGATGATCTATCACAAATCGCAAAAACGATCGAATTTGCGCATAAATCGCAGCACATAATCGAGCTTGTGCCCGCCACCGTAACGACCGTGAAACCTGTCGGCATGGGTGACCGCGTGTGCATCGACACGTGCTCACTCATGGTAAGCGGCGAGGGCATGCTTATCGGGTCAGGCGCCAACGGCTTCTTCCTCGTCCAAGCTGAGACTGAAAAGAGTCCATACGTAGCTCCGAGGCCGTTTCGCGTAAATGCCGGACCGGTACACGCGTATGTCTACGGAGAGGGAAAGACGCGCTACCTTTCGGAGCTGCAGGCAGGAGACGACGTGATGATCGTGCGTAGTGACGGGGAGACGCGTCACGGCGTGATCGGCCGCGTAAAGATTGAGCGGCGCCCACTCATTCTGATTGAGGCTGATGTGAACGGGACGACGATCAAGACGCTGCTTCAGAACGCCGAGACCATCAAGCTTATCGCGAAAAGGGGCACCTCCGTCGCCGTTACCGAATTGAAACCAGGAGATGTAGTCCTTACACACTGCGAGCGAGCAGGACGGCATTTCGGCATAGGCGTCGAGGAGACGCTCATCGAGAGGTGATGATTTGATTCAGCTGGGCGATGTGATTATTGGAGGAGACGAAGGACCAAAGATCGTCGGGGTCATATACGAGCCAGGCCAAGCGCGACAGGCCGTTGAAGAGGGAGCGGATATCATCGAGTTTCGCGTGGATCTAGCTGATGATACAAACGGCGTACTGCGCGATCTCGAAGAGGTCTCGCTACCCGTCATTCTCACGAATCGTCGAGTCGAAGAGGGCGGTAACGCCGCGTTGAACCGCCGCGAGCAGCTCAACCCCCTCATTTCTTACGCGTCGATCGTCGACATTGAGCTCATGGCGCCGGATAGGGACGACCTGATTGCTGAAGCGGCGACGCACGGGCGTCCCACGTTGCTATCTTATCACGACCTCGACGGAACGCCTGCGGAAGCAGCAATGCTTGAAATCATGCGGACGGCAGGTGGTTACGGCGATGTCGTCAAGCTGGCAGTTACCATTGAGCACCTGCTAGACGTGCCGCGGGTACTTGACGTGAGCCTTGCCGTCCGAGAAGAGGGCTTTACTTTTTGCGTGGTGCCCATGGGCGGCCTTGGATCGCATATCAGGCCACTTATGGGAATTTACGGTTCGTCGCTGCTTTATGGGTACGTGGGGGAGCACATCTCCCCCAAGATGCGCCCGTACGGGTTTACCGGAAAGCGCGCGTCACCCGGGATGCTCAGCGTTTCACGACTAAAGCGCGCAATTGAAGAGATCCATTCATGGCAGTAACGACCGCTTATGGCGTGCTTGGCAGTCCGATAGCTCATTCGCTTTCGCCGACCATGCATAACGCCGCGTTCGCCGCGCTTGACCTCGATGCAGCATACATCGCCTTCGACGTAGACAAGCACCGCGCTGAAACGGCAATACGCGGGGCGCGGGCACTCGGGTTTGGCGGACTCAACATCACCTTTCCCCTCAAAGAAACCGCTTTGCATCACTGCAAGCCTGATACATTATCACAACGAATCGGCTCGGTGAACACGATCGACCGCACGGGAGCGGGCTACAACACCGATGGCGTAGGCGCGGTCAGAGCGCTCGAGGAGGCGGGCGTTACGGTTAAAGACGCGAGCATCCTGCTCCTGGGCGCAGGGGGTGCTGCAAAGGCGATCGCGGCACAACTGCTGCTCAGCGGAGCACGCGTACTCGTTGCCAACCGGACGGCAAGCAGGTCGCTCATTTTGGCCCAGCAAATGACCGCTGGGAACATCGACTGTGGTTGTGGAGACATAGAGGCACACGGCCTGGATGAGGTCGATCGCTTGCTCCGTGAGGCACGCGTGCTTATCAACGCCACCACTGTGGGAATGCGCGGTGTGCTCGAAGGACAGACGCTCGTAACCGCAGCCCAAATGCATCCTGGTCTCGTGGTCTTCGACATCGTCTATCACCCCCTCGAGACTCCCTTGTTACGCGAGGCCCGCACCGCAGGATTACAAACGATTGACGGCGTAAAGATGTTGGTGCACCAAGGGGCGGCCTCCTTCGCCCTGTGGACCGCGTTAGACCCGCCCGTGCAGACTATGGAGGCGGCAGTCCGCGAAGCACTCCGAAGCGCGAACGGGACGGACGACGAGGGAAGGCAGTAATGTCGCTCAAAGCGGCAATCGTAGGCGGCCACGGAGAGATGGGGCGCTGGTTTGAACGATTTTTTGCGCAACGAGGGATGAATGTCACGCTCGTTGGGCGATCTTCGCGCGTCCGCTACCCGGACTACGACGTGGTTATGGTCGCTGTGCCCATCGACGTCACCTGCAACGTGATTGCGCAAGTGGCACCATACTTGAAACCAGGCGCGGTGCTCTTCGACATAACGTCCATCAAGCGAGACCCCGTCAAACAGATGCTGGCCTGCGCTCCACAAGGCGTCGAGCTCGTAAGCATCCATCCCCTCTTTGGTCCCAGCATGCCCGACATGGAGGGGCAGACCGTCATTGTCACGCCGGTGCGCGGACAGCGCGGACGACAGTTTCTCGTCGATCTCTTTGAGAGCGCGGGCGCTCGTGTCGAAGAGCTCTCAGCTGACGAGCACGACCGCCTCATGTCGGTGATTCAAGGACTGACCCACTTCGGCTACATCGCCACGGGCGCCACACTCGAAGCCCTCCGCTTTGATATCAAACGCTCGCGCCGCTTCATGAGCCCCGTTTACGAGATTATGATAGATTTCGTGGGACGAATCCTAGGACAGGACCCCGCACTCTACGCCTCAATCCAGATGAGCGCGGATCGATCCGTCCACGAGGCTTTTTTCACGCAATGCGCGACGCTTGTCGACATTATCAACGCGAGGGATCGTGACGCGTTCATTGCGATCATGAAGCGCGCGGCAAGGCACTTCGGGGACGCCGAACCAGCCCTAAAACGCTCCAACAAGCTCATTATGGCCAACATCAAAGAGTTGGAAGAGTTTAAGCGATCCATCGGGAGTATGCGCGGGCTTCGAAATGTATATACCGAAGCCGTGCACGTCGGCATCATAAAAGGAGCTTCGTCGGACGAAATCGCCTTAGAAGAGGGATCGAAGGAAGTTACCTTAAAGACGGAAAACGTGCAACTGATGACGGAAGAGGAGCTCAAGCAGCACCGCCTAGCGCGCGGCCAGCGGCACCGGGATTTTTCCGCGGTGTTTCCTGCCGGGGCGGATCCCGATGTTGTGGCCCGCGTGCTTTCCACCGTCCCAGGGGTTACCGCGGTGAACGTCATCGACCACTACGCCCCCCGCGCAAGTTACACCTTCCGAGTCTCCACTTATAGAGATGGCGACGTTGGGCAGCTGCACCGCGACGTGACGGAATTGCTCGTCGGAATTGGATGCAGACTCCGATAAGAAGCCATTCCACGAGTGACGCGCGGCGCCCGGTCTGTGCGGTGGTATTCAAGGGAGTTTAAGATGGCTAAACTGGAAACGGTCTTTGTTACAGGCGCTACTGGCTTCCTCGGGTCGCACTTAGTCGAATGCCTAGCGCACCGCGGGGCCGCAATCAGCATTCTCGCGCGGGGGCGGCTTGACAGGCTTTCCCAAGAAATTCCCCGCTTGAATGTCGTGCGTGGCGACCTTAGCCACGCATTCTCGATCAGCGACGCTTCGACCGTGTTTCACTTGGCCGCCCAAGCCCATGTCGGGCACGCCCTCGATGATCCAAGCCAAACGTTCGAGACCAACACGGCCGGCACCATAACCGTTCTTGAGGCCGCGCGGCGATCACCATCTGTCGAAAAATTCGTATTCGTGAGCACTGCCCACGTGTATGGCACTCCCAGGTACGTTCCTATCGACGAAGAGCATCCTGTTCACGCTCAAGAGCCCTATGCGGCAAGCAAGCTAGCTGCAGAAGCGTTCATATCTGCATACAGCTGTGCGTACGGCATACCAACAGCGGTCGCACGACTGTTTAACACGTACGGCCCTCGTCAACATCCTGACTTTGTCGTACCTTCAATTATCAGGCAGGCGCTTACCCACGACTCGCTCACGATGGGTAATCTGGCCCCGACGCGGGACTTTACCTATGTAGATGATGTTATCGAGGCTCTGGTACGACTCGCTGACGATGGCCACGGGACCTATAACGTCGCGTCAGGAGTCGAGGTAAGCATTGAAGCACTAGTTACACACGTGGCGCAGATTCTTGGAAAACGCGTAACCGTAGCGTCTCAGCGCGCACGGCGCCGATCAGCAGCCATCGAAATAGACAGGATGTGGGCAAATATCTCGCGCATCTCTGCGCTTGGATGGCAACCCCACGTTAGCCTGAGTGATGGGTTAACCAGAACGATCGAGTGGTGGCGGAACAACCTTTAGTTTCCGGAGGCGATAGCAGCATTTCGCCTCAGTATCTTTGTTAGACCACGAAGCGCTTGTAGTAAGCGCTGTTGATCGTTTCAGTATTCTGGCGTGCTAGGCGTGTGTTACACACGCTTCGTCAAACGAGGCGTGGACGAGCGTGGGCAGCTTGCCCCACGTAGCGAGATTATCTTGCACGATTAATAGGGCGCCAAGAATGCCGTTAATATCCTTTATCGCGCCAAAGGCCGCTTCAGGATCAATGCTCAAATTGCCGAGCGCCGATGCAGCAGCGTCAGCCAAACACGCCTTTTCGGCAACAACGCACGCAACATCTGCCGTGCCGAAGCTTATCGACGGGCCGACCGTCGCTGACGACGTACAAACGCCGAGAAATGGCGTTGGGCTAATCTTGAACGCAACGTCTTTGAATGCTGACTCCCCTGCATATATCCCAACGGTCACCTCGCGGTCTGTTGACAGCGCGATGTCGCCCCCATTGTCGACGATGGCGTAAGATGCACCTGCGTCAACCATTGCCTCAACAGCGAGATCCGCGATAACACCCGCAACCGCAGCCATCGGGCCTACATTCGCCGCAGACGAGGCCTCCAGCATGCGGCGCGCTATCTCCGGAGGGACCCCGAACCACTCATTGAGAGGTTCAAGTGCGAACCGGAAAAAAGGATTGAGTGCGATGAAACGCTCCAGCTCGCGTCTATGGCTGCGTATCGCCTCTTTTGCGTGTTCGATCCACACACGTCCATCCGCGACGATTGTGACGACCGTTTGCTTGAGCTGAAACTTCTCCTTCATTCCTCGGCAGTTTTCAGAGCGCCGTGCGGACACATCGCAATACAGGTCTTACAGAGCACGCACCGCTTGAGGTTGATCGAAATCGTCCTGTCATCATTGTACTCAAATACCTCAACAGGACAGACTGACACACACGCGCCGCACTGCACGCACTCAGCTTCGTCGAATACGATTGGCCTGTCCATCTCGCGCACCTCAGTCCCACGTCGCCGGAAGGCTGCGGCAACCTCTTCGACGCGTTCGTCGGGAACGTCGATCACGATTTCCCCGATAGATGCGTCAACAAATGCACGATCAATGTTGATACGGACGCCCGTTTCGAGCACGACGTCTGCAAGCAGCGGATCCTGCATAATCTTTTGTGGAAACTTCAATACAATCTTCACGGATGCCTCGCTGTCCCCCCCTTACCTGCACGCGAGGAGCTTACTCAGATCCTCACTAGTGATGATGCCGATGACGGTATTCGTATGATCGATAACAGGAAGCGCTGAGATGCTGTGCCGCTCAAGACGCCGTGCAGCGAGGTCAATCGGCTCATCAGGCGTCGCAGTCACGACACGCCTCGTCATTATGCCTTTCAGGCTGTCGCCTTTGTTCAGCGCAACGGCTTTTGAAATATCGTACGCCGTTACTATGCCAATAAGCTTGTTGCTGGCTGAGACAACCGGCAAGTGGTTCACCTGCTTTCCGACGATAATCTTGGCAGCCTCTTGCACGCTGATCGCTTCACGCACGGTGATGCTTGGCAGCATCACTTCACGCACGAGTGGCACCGCAGAAAGTTGCTTCATGGGCTTCAGTGTGGCCTGCCGCGGGAGCCTCGCTGTCGGTAGGGCGAGCTTAAACGCGCCTTTTTGTATGCGCCCCGCGAGTTCGGTGGCAATTTCTTTTGCCTTGAAGAAGCTCGACATGGATGAGGTGCGCACTTCCTTGCCATTTAGATCGATCATCCCAGATTTTAGCTCCTCATAACTAATCGTCTTTAGTTCTGGCCGCGACCGGCGACCAACGCCGTAGTCGAGGATCGTCGTCTTGATATCGGCATCGCTGATGGCAGTTTTTCGCGCAATCCCCTCGTTTAGCACGGGAATAGGGATGCCGATGCCTACGTACAGCGACGTGCCGTACTTGTGGAAAATCGCCGCCCTCAGATAATCGGTGCTCATAGCTTTGAGATCACCGCACACCATAAGCGTGCCAAAGCTGTTCGCCGGGTCGTGCTGCGTCCCGTTGCCGACAACGTACCCGTGCGCACCGCACAGAAAGATCCTCGTCCCGACGCCGATGGTTTCATAGTCCGGATCGTTATAGATGGGTGAGAGCGTGCCCGAACCAGAGAACGTCGCGTTTCCGAACCGGGGGAGCAGCGTTCCCATATACGTGTAGAGCACTCTGTCAGTGGAGTTGGTTGCCACGTTATACCTCTGGTAAGCGTTACGCGGGTTCAACATCGTCGCTTCGTTAAGATCAACGATGGAGATAGGGGCTTCCACGCTGCGGCGTGGATAGCAGTCGGTGGCATAGCCAACAGCCTTCATGTAGACTTCTTTGCGCGCCACCAGGTCTTCGATAACGTGTGCACCGCCGTACTCGAGGCCCCGCGTCTCCGAAAGCTGGGTCGCTCCTATAAACGCATCAACCGCAGCAACGCCTGTGTATGCCTCGACATCGTTGAGCCACACCTGACTCATCTTGATCGGCGGATCTGAATGGCCGAAGTTCATCCATACGCCGGACGAGCACATGGCGCCGAACGTCCCCGTGGTCACGACATCGACCTCTCTTGCCGCGTCCTCGGACCCCAGCTCGCCAACGACAGCAGTCATTTCGTCAGCTGTCACGACGTAAACGCTCCCATCACGAATGCGCTCGTTGATCTCCTCTAAGCTTTTTGGCACCGCCCCTCCAAAGTGCCCACCCCACCGAGTGAACAGTGATCGTATGACGATAGCTATTATTTATTCTTGTTGCACTCTGAAACACGGCTTTTTTCGGTGAGCTGTTGCAGATTGAGGTTCGTCGAGCGGTTAGATCTGCGTGCGTTCACGGTTTGGAATAGAACAATATTTATGCCCCTTGGCACGGTGTAAGCAAAGAGAATGATTTCTGTCGTGATCCTAGCGCATAATGAGGCCGACGCTATAGGCGGATTACTCGACGAATTCAGTGCCTTTAAAGGCTTGGAGCTCATCATTGCCGAAGACGCGTCCACTGACCACACACCCGACATAGTGCAGGAATTTGCGATACACAACAGCAATGTGGTACTCTCAAGCAGCCCAGTCTTGGCCGGTAAGGGTGCAGCGCTGCGACGCGGGCTCGCTTTGGCGACGGGAGATGTACTCGGATTTGTCGACGGCGACGCATCGATTCATCCCCGTGACTTCATGCGTGTCGCAGCAACGATCGAGCGGGGGGCTGATCTCGCCGTCGGGTCACGAAGGCTTCACGGGTCGATCATCGCCTTCCCGCAACCTCTCTCGAGACGGCTATCAGGATCCATTTACCGCGTGCTCGCCCACATACTGCTCGACACTGCCATACGTGATTTTCAGTGCGGCTGCAAAGCGTTTCGGCGCGAGCTGTGGGACACCATCACTATCACCTGCGACGGATTTGCATTTGACGCAGAGTTAATCGCAAAAGCGCACCGAGAGGGGTTCAACATCGTCGAAGTGCCTATAACATGGAGCAATACGGCGAACAGCAAGGTCAGCCTTACGCGCGATACGCTCGCGATGTTGAGGTGCCTCCTAAAAACGCGCGCCGAGGTAAGAGGGTAAGCGCTTGAACAGGAAGTACGTTGCTGCATTGCTCGCGATCACTGTTGTGCTCGTCATTTTCAGGGTCGGATACTCGCAGGCCGCGTGGGGCGGTTCGGTCGACGTCGATCCGTGGAAGCTCCTCGGCGATACCAACAAGTATGTAGTAACCGCGCATTATTCCCCGTCTCCGACGCAGTCGATGGACTACGGTGCTTATTCAGTAGGCCTCGAAGCGCTGCTTGCGTCGCTCACCGTTTTTACCGGCATTGATCTCACCGTGCTTGCGCAGTACTTCTTGCAAATAGCGACACCTATCGTCATGGTTGTGGTTGCCTACCTGATAACGTCGCGTTCAGGTCGACTCACGAGCTGGGCGATCCCTATGATGATTCTTCTCATCGGCGTGTTCGAGGGTATCACGCACCAACAGTCACGGATGATCGAAGAGAACCTAGGCTTCATCCTCTTTTGCGGGGCGCTGCTGTTCCTCTACCTGTACTACATCGGACGAACCTCGCGCGCGCATACGTTTTCAATGCTTACAGCGATACTGCTCGTAACCATCTTCACCCACCATCTGAGCTTTCTCGCCGTCGCGGTGCTCACGATGCCGTTCCTCGTATCCTCACTCAAGTACGCGGCTCCCGTCTACGTCGCTGCTATGTTTGTGCCCTGGTGGGGTTATTACCACGTGCTTAACGGCTACAACGGCGTATACGTCGGTATCTTTTTTTACATGGCGCTAGGTCTGGCAGCGCTCTATGCATTCTCTGTGCTGTGCTATGCTGTTTTTTGGCGTACGGAAGCGTCCCGTGTAGCCACAACCAAATCACTAGCGCCTCTGCGGAACAGGCTTGTGGGATTCGGTGATTACCGCCGATCTGCCGCAGCGGTGACGATTGTGCTTGGAGCTGGAGTGATCGTGTACTCCCTCACAACGCGGCTCCAGTCAGGTTACCTGCCTTTCTTTCTGCCTCTGGCTCCGCTCGTTGTTTATGCCGGTGCGCATTCAGTGTCCGCCCATAGCCGCGAGGCGGACCTGGTGGACGTTGCTTATCTACGGTACCTCTTTCTAAGTCTTAGCTTGCTCGCGGCGGTAACAGCGCTCGGATTTTTTTTGCAGTTCTACATCGCAAGAAGCACGCTTCCCGCTTACCTCAGCTCAATCGAAGCGTTTCCGTCTCTAGATCTTGGAAGCCGTCTTATCACTTGGGTTGCATTTATCTACGGCATCACGGCCGCCGTAGGTTTGATCTTGGTATCACAGGGGGTGCCGGTCAACAAAAGGTGGGTGGCTCCTTCCTTAGCTGCGATTCTCCTGATATTAGCCGCCGTGAACGCGAGCGTTCTTGCGGTGAACTACGACACGAGCTTCACCGTAACTGCACCGCTCGACGCCCGGGTCACCGCCGCCGCTCTCTGGACCGTTGGAAAAGACCCTGACAACGCCACGATGACCGACTATAGGGACGAGATGGTCTACTGGTACTACACCGGCGCCTTGGTGATGCATCCTCCGGACAGTCCGCTGGCGAACTACACCGTGCTCACGTTCGTCTATCCTGTATACCTGCAGCAATGGAGCGGCACTGGTCACACCGGAATCAACTACCTGTTCCTCACAGCGACGCCGCCAAAGTACTACTACGACCACCTTGTGAACGGACAATGGAAACTTAGCCCCCAAAACGCCACGCAATGGAGCGAGCGCATCCAAGCGATTGACGACGCCGCAGGAATTGACAAGATCTACACCAACGGGTACACGTACTACTATAAGGTGATCGGGGCGTGACGCAAGCGGCTTTCGCGCAAGGGCTGGAGCCATTCGCTACTCCAAAACGTGCCAAATTCGTGCGTCTCAAAGAGAGAGGTTAAGTACGACGTTCAACAACCGACACAATGTGATACCATGATTTATCTTGATCACGCCGCGACCACTCCGATGCGCCCTGAGATCCTTGACGTGATGCGCCCATACTTTTTAGAGCGCTTCGGAAACCCCTCGAGCCTCCACGCCTACGGCCTTGAGGCGCGCAAAGCGATCGAGGACGCGCGAGAACAGATAGCGCGCGCGATTGGGGCGGCCCCGCCAGAGATCGTTTTTACGTCAGGGGGGACTGAATCGGACAACATGGCTTTGCGTGGAGTGCTACGCGATCGCAGTGGCGAGAGAGCCCATATCATCACCTCCGCGATCGAACATCCCGCGGTTCTCGAGACGTGCAAGTTTATTGAGCAGCTTGGGCACGAGGTGACTTACGTTTCTGTCGATGTTGACGGCCGGATAAATCCTGGCGAAGTGGAGGAGGCGATTCGGGACAACACGCGGCTCATATCAATCATGCACGCTAATAACGAGATCGGCTCAATACAGCCCATAGCTGAGGTCGGAGCGATCGCAGCGTCACACGGAGTCTACATGCACACCGATGCAGTTCAGAGCGTCGGGAAGATTCCAGTGGACGTGGCCGCTCTCAATGTGGACATGCTCTCTATTTCATCACACAAGATATACGGACCGAAAGGGGTCGGGTGCCTTTACATTCGGAAGGGCACCAAATTGAAGCCGCTCATTTTCGGTGGCGGCCACGAACGTGGCCTCAGAAGCGGCACCGAGAACGTGTCGGGTATTATTGGCTTTAGTGAGGCAATGCGACTGGCGATCGAAGACTTCGCGGACAATGTGCGCATACAAAGGCTTAGGGATAAGCTCATCGATGCCGTACTGCGAGACATCCCCTACACTCGGCTCAACGGCGGGAAAGAGTACCGTCTTCCTAACAACGCCAATTTCAGCTTCAGCTACATCGAGGGGGAGTCGCTTGTGCTCCGCTTGAGCGCAAAGGGGATTGCCGGATCGACCGGTTCCGCCTGCTCGTCAAAGAAGCTTGAACCATCGCACGTGCTGCTGGCGATCGGCCTGAACCCCGTTGATGCTCACGGCAGTCTGAGGCTCACCCTAGGGAGAGACACGACTGAAGCAGATGTTCTATACGTCTACGAAGTCCTTCCAGAAATCGTTGATCAGCTACGACAGATGTCGCCTCTCTGTCCCTGTGTGGATGAAGGCTCTGGAAAGCCCGAATAGTTATTGACGGACCCCGGCGACCTTGCATCGTTGTTCAGCGCCTACAACTTGCATGGCTGACAGTTGCACGCTCGCACTGATAGGTCACGGCGTGAATGAGCCGGGACCTGGAGTAGCTGCCGTTTTTAAGCAGGATCATTTCAGCCCTTTTGGGAAAAGGCCTACGGTTTCTCGGCGGCCTCGATGAAAGGCTCATATGGGAGAATGACAATCTTGCATCTGGAAGAAACGTAACCGCGCTCGCGCCGTGCTTCTCTGGATCAATGCCGAATAACAACGCGTCCATAATAATCCCTACCTATAATGAGCGGGAAAACATCCCCGAACTTCTCGAACGAATCCATCGTTCGATGGGACCACTGGGCCATCCTTTTGAGATCGTTATTGTTGACGATGACAGTCCTGACGAAACGTGGAAGGTCGCGTCACAGCAGCCAGATGGTGATCGGGTGCGGGTCATACGAAGACAGGACGAGAAAGGGCTCGCGACCGCCGTGCTCACGGGGATTCAAGCCGCGAATTATGACATAGTAGTCGTTATGGATGCCGACTTACAACATCCTCCCGAAAAGATACCAGAATTAGTCTCGCGGGTACAAAATGGAGCGGATATCGCGATAGGAAGTCGGTTTGCTGAGCACGGCGCTTTGGAAGGGTTCAGCCACTTAAGACGATTACTATCCAAAGGCGCCGACCTCCTCGCTCGAACGCTTTTCAGAGAGATACGCAGCATTAAGGATCCCGAGTCCGGGTTTTTCGCCTTCAAAAAGAACGTCATTGCCCACGCAAACCTTAGCCCTGTAGGCTATAAGATACTGCTTGAGATCCTGATTCAAGGAGATTATACGACGGTCTCAGAGGTCGGCTATACGTTTGACAAACGAGAGAACGGCGTGAGCAAATTCGGGGTGAAAAACGCGGTAGATTATCTTCATCACACGTGGAGTCTCTTTTTGCGATCGGGCGAGTTTCATCGGTTTTGGAAATTTGTCGCCGTGGGAGCGGTGGGCGCCATCTTGAATTTAGCCGTATTATATGCCCTTACTGAACTCGGTGTATTTTATCTGGTATCGGGAGTTATCGCTATAGAAGCGGGTCTTTTATCAAACTTCTTCTTGAACAGATCGTGGACGTTCAGAGATAGAGGGACAAGCGGGTTACGATACGCACTTACAGCTCTGTATAGAGATCACGCCGTGCGGTTTGTTGGGATCGTAATTAACCTATTCATCTTGTGGCTCTTGACGAGTATATTCGGTCTCTACTACCTCACGTCGCAACTCATCGGAATAGGCGTCTCGATGGTGTGGAACTATGGCGGAAACCAGTGGTGGACTTGGGAATCCGGGATATAATCTTGCTCACTCGGCTCGCTATGAGACTGGAGGGCCCTAGTTTTGATCGCCCTGCATGAACGCCTCGCGGACTATTACTTTCACCTCGTCAAGAATCTCTATGGCTTCTTCAGTCGACTGGACGCCATGAACGTCAACCCTGCCATTTCTGTATAACGTGATGCCAAACCCTCTGTTGAAGAAGCGCGCCACGCCGAGTTTTTCAGCGCACTTCCCTATATCGCGCAGAATCCGGCACAGTATGTCCATTGAAAACGGATTGTCGAACGTTCCTTCGACTAAGATGCCACCTCCTTTACACGGCCTTACTGAACGTGCGTTGTACTTTTCGTCTGGCATAGCAGCTTTAGTGACGCGTTTCGGGTCTTTCTCGCTCCGATTCATGAACTCAAAGCTACTTATCACGTTCGGAGAATAACCTGCCGTTATTTCGGCTCATTGCGGTTTTTTTGGCTCCTCGCCCTATTGGACGCACCTCTACGCAGCAAAAAAAAGTCGCTTGGCGATGCATTTCAGCATTCTCGTGGCTAATGAATGTAAAATGTGGGCACATATTGTCGTGATCGCAGACGTTAAGTCAATTGTGTCACCACAAGCGAATGTCTACGTGCATCGGCTTGTGCCGACATGGCGGAACGGCTACGCAGCCGCCTGCAGAGCGGCTTATCCCGGTTCGATTCCGGGTGTCGGCTTAGTGTATTTATTTACTCTTCCGGGCGACAGTCGACGGTGGATGACAAGGGGGCAACACGGTACTGAGATTTGTTTTAGATATTGCATCGTGCAGACCGTTATGGCGCGTTACGCTGTCCAACGTAACACTTTGTTGCTGGGCGAAGCTTCTGCTGCTTATGCAAGAGCGATCAGATGGATCCACTAAGCCTGCTCACGATTTTCTTCGTTTCTGTGTTCGTCGGAGTGATCACCTCGATGCTTGGCATTGGAGAGGGAGTTCTTTTGGTTCCGTTTCTCACACTGGCGGCAGGCATCCCGATACAGATTGCAATTGCCACAAGCCTTGTCAGCACGATAGCTAACTCCAGCGCCGCGTCGATGACGTACGTGAAAGATTGCAGGTTAAATCTACGCCTTGCTCTGTGGTTTGCCATCACTGCGACCGCCGGCGCGAGCATCGGAGCCCAAATAGCAGCGCAGATAAACCGAACACTGCTAACTGAGGTCTTCGCTGCTGCGCTCGTCGCAACGGCTGTCGTTATGTTTCTGCGACGCAAGGAAGCCGACGCTGTGCAATCTACCGGACTACGCGACGCGCAGTACGATCGATTCCAATTGGGCGGGAGCTATACTAACGCAATGGGTGAGCGCCTAGTAACCTATCAGGTAAGAAACCCGCTGCTAGGGCTGCTAAGCGGATTCGTAGCGGGCAACGCATCAGGACTGTTAGGCATTGGAGGGGGAATCATAAACGTACCAGTTATGACGCTTGGCATGCGAGTCCCTATCAAGGTAGCGACCGGCACAAGCGCACTAATTATCGGGCTGACGACCGCGGTCGGTGCGATTATCTACTATGCAAACGGGTTCGTGCAGCCACTGCTCGCCGCAATTGTGCTTGAAGCGGTCTTTCTGGGGGCCCTGATCGGACCGCGTCTGCAGGGCAAGATTCGAAACGAAGCGCTAACGGCGAGCTTTGCTGTGGTATTAGTCATTTTGGCGTCGCTAATGCTATTGAGGCCGTAATGTCAACGAGGTGATACTATCATTGGAGGAGAGGCTTCAGGTTTAGGCAGAACATTGGCGGTCTGTTCTGCCGTCAGCATTTCTGTGTGTCTGATTGGCATTTTTCTTTTCGCTGCTAACCCGAGTTTAAATAGTGACACGACTTTACCTCTCAAAGACGCGCTGACGGGCCTCAAATCTCTTAGTGCGTCCAGCGTCACCGCTTTGGGAGTCTTACTAACGATAGTTTCTCCATTGGTCTGGGTCAGCGTGGCACTCGTGAGTTTCGCGACGAAAAGGAGCTTACTGTACAGTTTCTTAAGCATCTTAGTCTTATTTTTGATGCTGCTCAGTATAGCAATATCCTTCAAGTAGACCGCATTCAGTCACACGGAGAATGA
>DASPOC010000107.1:0-12714 GCA_035626195.1 Bathyarchaeia archaeon
ACTGTCGAAATTTTAACGCCGTGACGTGTCGCAATATCGAACTATTTAGTTATTCCCACGGTCCGAGACAGGCTCCGGAGCGTGGCGATCGTTTCTTCGTCTTGTTGTGCGTCGCGTTTTCGTGAATCGTCGAGATGGTCAATGATATCGCAGAGTTCGACAGAGAGACGGTAACATTTGAGCGGGCGGCCTTTGCCCTCCTTTTTTTGTTCCCACTCTTCGATCCAACCACGTTCCCTTAGCTCGCGCATCGCTATACTGACTTCAGGTTGTCGCAAGCCAGCACCCAGTTCAATATTGCGGGACACCGATTCGTTTACGTTTGCAAGGTACACGAGTGCCTTCGCCAAGTTCCTCTTAAGGCCGATACTGCCCAGGAGGTTAGCCATCACCTCCTCATCTTGGTCGAATACCGGCATGGATTCGTCCCTCATTATATTCCCCTTACTATTTTTATCTTATAAATTATATTGACGATATAAATACGTTTTTAAATTATTTTGCCAAGTTCCCTTCAAAAAGGCCTTATTTTAATTATTGGAAAATATTTATATTATTTTTATATAAATGTGGTGGCTGCTTGCGACAAAAGCCTTTTATAGAGCGCTCTTAATAGCGGGAGTTGCTGTAGCGTTTGCTTTGGCGCGTTACGGCATCTCGCGCCGGGGTGGCCTAGTAAGTTGTTGCTTATAGGCAGCGATCTAGACGGCTAAGGTGTCAGACTCATAGGGTATTGTAATACGACACCTGAGACATCTGAAGAGCGCGGGTTCAAGTCCCGCCCCCGGCATGCTCTGTTCTTCGAGCAATAAGTATATATGCCTGACTTTTCTATATAAGCCTAAGATTTTTATGGAGATTCGAAAGGTTCAACTTACTGGCAAATCGAGCTACACAGTATCGCTGCCCAAGGTTTGGGCCACGCAGCTTGGGTTGAAGGAGAAGTCGCGAGTGGCGCTGTCGACGCTGCCGGACGGCTCGCTGCGGGTCGCGCCTAACGAACACGTTAAGCCACAGGAACGCGGGATTTTCAACATTGACGCCCTTTTTGACGAGGCCTTGGCACGCCACATGATCGCCATCTACATCGCGGGCTATGACACATTCGAGCTTCGCGCTCAGAAGATTCGATCCGACCAGCGAGAGACGATACGTGACATGTCCTACCGTCTCATTGGCATGGAAGTCGTCGAAGAGACCGCAAAATCGGTCGTGATACAGGATTTTCTAAGTCCCAAGGAGCTGCAAGTCAAGAAGTCTATCAGGAGAATGCACCTCATCGTCGAGTCGATGCTCGCCGACGCCATAAAATCACTGCTGAAAGATGACACCGACCTCGCTAATGACGTCATAGTGAGAGATCGCGACGTCGACCGCCACTATTTGCTCACGCTCAAACGTCTGCAAGCGATGGTTAAGACCCCGTTTGCAGAGGCTTCAGACATTGCCGCAAACGAGAGTCTTGAGTATTATCTCACGGCTGTCTCACTCGAGCGAATCGCCGATCACGGGACTAAAATAGCGCGCTGCGTGTTGACGTTGGCAGGAGGAACAGTCCCTGAAGAGGTGCGCAACAGCATACACGAGGCGAGTGTCCTATCAAATAACGTCATACAGCTCGCCATGGACGCACTGTCAAAACTTGATACGAAGCTTGCAGAGGAGGCTATCAGCGCAAAGAGCAGACAGCTGCCGATCCTTAAAAGTCTTGAAGAGATGACACTCGACCTAGACGCTCACGTAGCGCTGCCGATATATTGCATCGTCAACAGTATTGACCGGGTTGCAGACTACGGGATGAACATCGCAGAAGTTGCAATCAATCTCGCAGTCGCAAAATCGAATCGGTAAACCAGTGATCTGTTACCCTTAAAGCGCTGCTCCTTTATCTATATAGTCTATATAGGATACTCATAAGATCTATATTCGCGGGAGGATGAACGTATGAAAAAGATTTTGCCAATCGTTCTAATCTCATTGCTCGTCGCAGTGGCGGTGTTCGGAGCAGGATGCACGTCCAGCACCAACAACTCGACCGGCGGAGCTAGCGGCAGTACGCTGAACCTTGCAGGTTCGACATCAGTGCAGCCAGATGCGCAAGCACTGGCGCAGGCCTACATGGCAAACAACTCAGGCATAACGGTAAACGTTGCAGGCGGCGGAACGGCGGCAGGCATTACTGCTGTCGGAACAGGCACTGCGCAAATCGGTGACGCTTCGGCCAATCTTACGGCCAGCCAGCTCGCTCAGTATCCGAATCTCAAGCCCATTCCAATTTGCGTTGACGCGATAGGCATCATCGTTAATCCGCAGAACACAGTGACGAATCTGACCTTGGACCAGGTGCGCGGTATCTATAACGGCACCTTCACCAACTGGAACCAAGTCGGCGGAAGCAACGCGAAGATCAATGTCGTCAACAGGGAACAGGGATCCGGCACGCGAGATGGGATACAAAAAATCGTACTGAAAGGCGGTAACTTCAGCGCAGGAGGAATCCAACAGTCCTCTACAGGATCGGTGAAATCGTATGTCGCTGGAGATGCGAACGCAATCGGTTACATCGCGACAAATGCACTCGATAACTCGGTCAAGGCACTGAACATCAACGACGTAGCTCCGACTTACAACAACATAGCAAATGGAAGCTACGTTATTCAGCGGTATCTCCTCTACGTTACGAACGGATCCCCGACGGGACTCGCGGCGGACTTCATAAACTATACGCTGAGCTCCGCAGGCCAAGCGATCTTGAAGGGCCAAGGTGAGGTATCACTCAACGACGTGCCAGGGTACGTCTCGCCGACAATGACAACAGCAACAGCAGCAACGACAGCGACGCCAACATAACGACCTAACCATCTCCTCCCACCTTTTTTGCAACTGAGCGGTGGTTATCATGTCCAATGGGGTGCGTACCCTTCGGAGAACCAGAGCGAGGGTTGTAGGAGAGCGTTTCATCAAAGGGATCTTGCTGTTGTGCGCGATCTCCTCGATCTTCGCTATTTTTTTGATCATTGTTTTCGTCTTTAGCCAAGGAGTGCCTTTCTTAGCTGAAGCGGGGCTGAGTTTTTTGACAGGCAGCGTTTGGTTGCCTGCCGATAGCTTCGCCGCTGGCACGTGGGGAATACTCCCTATCATTCTGGGATCGCTGATCGTCACATTGGGCGCCGTAGCGATTGGGGCGCCGCTAGGGATCGCGTGTGCTGTTTTCTTAGCTGAAATTGCACCCCCTGCGGTCCGGCGCGCGCTGATACCCTCAGTAAGCGCATTGGCAGGTGTCCCATCAGTCGTTTACGGATTCTTTGCCCTTCTTGTGATTGTACCGTGGATACGCGGGCAATTTGGTGGATTTGGGACGAGCGTTCTTGCCTGTTGGATCATCCTCTCAGTGATGATACTCCCCACCATCATCAGCATTTCTACTGATTCTGTACGCGCTGTTCCTCGTGAATACAAGGAAGGGAGTTTAGCTATGGGGGCTACGCGCTGGCAAACGATTAGGAGCGTCTTGGTCCCCGCAGCGAGCTCGGGCATCATAGCCAGCATCATACTCGGCATGGGGCGCGCTATCGGCGAGACGATGGCAGTATTGCTGGTAGCTGGAAACGCTATAGCTATTCCCAGTTCAATATTCGCTCCGGTGAGCACGCTTACGGCGACAATCGCGCTCGAGATGAGTTATGCGACGGGAGCACACCAGCAAGCCCTCTTTGCTATGGGCGTAGTTCTTTTTGTGTTCATTTTGATTCTTACGGGGCTCGCGAACCTTGTGAGCAGGAGGCGAGTGACCTTTTAATGGCCGCCAAGCTCCGTGAGACAGCAGCTATAGGATTGCTCTGGGGCGCAGGTATTGCGACACTGGTCATCCTCATTGTTATACTGGCCTATATACTCGTAAACGGACTTCCGCTCATCAGCTGGCACTTCTTGACGACAAATCCTGGTGTGAGAGGGCAGCAAGGGACAGGAATCTACTCAACGATAGTTGCGACGGTCGCGGTCACGGGCTTAGCATTACTAGTAGCAGCGCCGCTGAGCGTCGGCGGTGCGATCTATTTGAACGAATACACAAAAGAGAACCTTCCGCGAAAAGTATTTCGCCAAGCGGCAGAAGTATTGGCGGGCATACCGTCAATCATTATCGGCCTCTTTGGATTCCTCTTTTTTGTCATCTATCTACAGCCCTACACTGGAGGATGGTCTATACTATCAGGCGGACTGACGCTCGCATTCATGGTGCTCCCTATATCGCTCAGAATTTCTGAAGAGGCGTTGAAAGCCGTCCCAGGGGAGCTGCGGGAAGGCAGCCTAGGCTTAGGTGCGACGAAATGGCAATCGATTACCACCGTAGTCATGCCTACAGCGCTCCCAGGAATCATCACTGGACTCATTCTCGGCGCGGGGCGTGCTATCGGCGAGACTGCGGCCATCCTACTTACTGTAGGCGGTGCTCTGGGTCTGATCCACGGCCTGCGTGATCCTGCGTGCCCAATGACATTGTATATTTATAATATCCTTACTGAGTATAACGACACCACAACGGCTTACGGTACAGCCGCCGTGCTGATTATTGCGATCCTGGCGATCACATTTATTACTGACCATCTAATGAACCGCTATACCAAGAAACTAAAGGGGCTATGATGACGTGAGCGGCGAGATTGAGATAAGTGTAAAGAACCTGAACCTCTGGTTTGGGAACTTTCAAGCCCTCAAGAATATCAGCATCGACATTCAAAAGAACGCAGTCACGGCCCTAATCGGTCCCTCAGGGTGTGGAAAATCGACTTTTATCAAAACACTTGACAGAATGAATGACCTTGTCGACAACGTCAAGTTTACGGGCGAAGTAATTTACAAAGGACGTAATATCCTCGACTCGGATACGGACGTCGTGGAACTTCGCAAAGAGATTGGAATGGTGTTTCAAAAGCCTAACCCGTTCCCGAAGTCCATTTTCGACAACGTAGCGTACGGACCGCGGGTTCACGGGATTCGAGATAAGAAGACCCTGAATGAGGTTGTGGAAAGGAGCCTCAAAGCGGCGGCAATCTGGGATGAAGTTAGCGATCGGCTTAATGAGTCCGCGCTCAGGCTGTCGGGCGGCCAGCAGCAGCGCCTCTGTATCGCGCGGCTTCTCGCGGTGGAACCTGACGTCCTCCTCATGGATGAGCCCGCTTCGGCGCTGGATCCGATCGCGACCTCGAAGATTGAGGATCTTATACACGAGCTGAAAAAGGAGTATACCATCATCATCGTCACGCACAATATGCAGCAGGCAGCACGCGTCTCATCACGCACGGCGTTTTTCTTTCTCGGCGAACTCGTTGAATACGCTTCAACGATAGACTTATTTGAACGACCGCGAGAAAAGAGAACAGAAGACTACGTAACTGGGAAGTTCGGGTAAGAGACTCAAGCCATGGCTAGGAATCGCTATATTAGAAAGCTGAAAGAATTGCGCCAAAATGTCACAGAAATGGGCGCTATTACCCTGCGAGCAGTCGAGGATGTGCTTACGGCTCTCGAGACGAGTGATGCTGCGCTCGCTCAGCGGGTGATCGCCAATGACGATGTGATAAACAAGTTCGATCGGAAGATTGAAGCGCAATGCATGTCGCTCCTCGCGCTCGAACAGCCTATGGCGAAAGACCTTAGGATTATTGCTACTTCTTTGAAAATGATAACCGATTTGGAGCGCATTGGCGACTTCACCTCAGACATCGCTGAAGAGGTCGTCACTATGGGGAAGCCCATCCACATACCTGTTTCTGCATCGAAGTTCAATGAGCTCGTCGCTGATGTGAAGTCGATGGTCGCCGATAGCATCGAAACGTACGCGCAAGGCAACGTTCAACTGGCCCGCAGCTTTGAGGCGCGTGATGACAGAATTGACTATTTGTATAAGGACGTTGTTCAAAATATGGTGAATGCGCTCGCTCAGGGCAAATGCTCCACGGAGACCGTTGCTGACGTGGCTAGCTTGCTATTCATCATTCGGTACCTTGAGCGCATCGCGGATCACGCGGTAAACATCGGTAATCGCGTCTGCTATATGGAAGAAGGCGCGCGGCGCTACTTGAAATAACAAGCATTTTCGACAGCCGTTAAAGTCCTGCGCTTATTGATTCAAGTGTGGTTCACCTTCGAAGCTCAGATGGGAGGAACCATATGGCTTTTTCATTGGCCCGATTCGTCTAAAGGCGTGGATTTAGACCACGTATCGCCAGTTTTCACTTCGAGCAGTCTTGTTCTAGCATTTTTCGACGCGCGTTCTATGTCTTTAGAAGGCGTTTGTGAAAGCGATCCATGGCCGGGAAAAAGTCGCTCTATCTTTTTCGTGTTGAGCACGTCCATGGAATGCACGTAGTCACCAGCGCTTCCCGAAGGTGCTATCGCCGACAGAGTCCCGTGTGCGAAAACGGTATCTCCTGAGAATAGCAGTTTGTTATACTCCTCATAGATACATATGCAGCCTGATGTATGGCCGGGAGTATCGATCACTTCGAGTTTTGCGTTTTCTAGGTCGATAAACGCTCCGTTCTCAAACCACACATGCGGTTTCGTATACCGATAATTGGCCGAAAATGACGAGTACATGGTAACATATGCGTCTTTTTCGGTTATCTTTGCGGCAGCGAGCCGTCCAGCCGCGATAATGGCTGTACGGTAGAAGTACTTGTTGCCGCCAATGTGGTCAAAGTGTTCATGCGTGTTAACGACCAAGTCGACATCTGCAGGCGTGAATCCGATGTCTCCTAACGCGTCCCTCAAATCACTAAAGCTCGCATCAATTCCCGAATCGATCATGACGATCTTGTCGGTCCCAACGATGAGGTAAACGTGACACGATGGGCGCTGCGCCGGTATCTGGAAGACGCCGGGGCACACTTCTGTGGGTTCTTTGTGCTGATCTATCACATTTCATCCCTACAGTATTCAGCCCTTATAAGTGAGCTACATAGACTCAATAGCCGAAAGGAGCTCTTGCGCTGAGTAGGGTAAATCAAACGTGCGGCACCCGTAAACTGGCGACAAAGCAATAAGCTAGGCGGTCGAGTAGTGGAAAAAGGGAAGAAACCCCGCAGATTGGAGGTATCAAATGGATTTCTCGATGAGTGCAATTAGGGCCCCGTTAGACGTTCCCCAGGAGCTGCGAATGGAATACAGAAGAAATCTGCTCACCATGACCAAGGGAAGCGGCCGTCTTATGCTTTTCGCAGGAGATCAGAAGATTGAGCACTTGAACGATGATTTCCGTGGCCCTGGCATCTCCCCTGACGACAACGACCCTGAGCACTTGTTTCGAATCGCAAGTGGCGCTGAAATCGGGTGTTTTGCGACGCAGATGGGTTTGATCGCTCGCTACGGCGAGGACTATCCGCACGTCAACTATCTTATAAAGCTTAATTCCAAGACGAACCTCGTAAAGACCGCGCAAGCAGAACCGTTCAGTGGCCTATTCTACTCCATGGAGCAAGTCGATGAGTTTCGGAAGAGTTCGGCGTTGAGCATTCCCGCCGTCGGATATACGATCTATGCAGGAAGCGAATACGAAGCGTACATGCTCCACGAGGCCGCCCAGATCATTTACAGCGCCCACAAGCGTGGCGTGATCGCGATCATTTGGATCTATCCCCGCGGCGAGGCAGTCAAAGATGAGCACGACCCGCATCTCATCGCCGGCGCTGCCGGGTTGGGTGCCGCCCTCGGCGCGGATTTTGTGAAAGTAAACTACCCGAAGAAAGACGGCGTCGATTCTAAAGAAGCCTTTAAAGAGGCCGTTCAGGCCGCGGGCCGATGCAAAGTATTGTGCGCAGGGGGTTCAAGCGTGGACGTCAAACTTTTCCTCGAGCGCTTGTGGGAGCAGATATTCATAAGCGGTGCAAGCGGCAATGCGACGGGCCGGAACATCCACCAAAAGCGGCTCAAGGAAGCCATTCAAATGTGCAATGCGATTTCAGCGATCGTCGTGAACGGTGCAGGCGTGGAGGAGGCACTGGAGATCTACACGGGAAGAAAAGAGTTTAAAGTGAAAGAGTATAATATGCCGTGAATCTGCGGTTGTTCGTCGCCGTGGATACCGCAACATCGTCCGCGTAATTCTCGTTACGCGGGCAGACGCAGCTATGATATACACGATTACGCTAAACCCTGCCCTTGATCGCATCCTTACCGTTGAATCTATCGAATATCACAACCCTAACCGAGTAGACGGCGATGAGCGATATGCAGGCGGCAAAGGCATCGACGTCTCTAAAGCGCTCACGCGGCTTGGCGTGGATAACAAAGCGATCGCGTTTGCCGGCGGGTACACTGGCCGGGAGCTGGAAGGATGCCTCTTTAACCTAGGCGTTGACTGCGAGTTTGTGAGGATCTCTGCCGAGACCCGAATTAACGTTTACATTCACGAGGCGGCAAAAAATCGGCAGATCTCGTTCAACTTGCGCGGACCTTTCATTCAGTCCTTCGAGCTCATGGAGATGATCGACACGATAAAACGCCTCAAGGATGCCAGCTATGTGATCATCAGCGGAAGCATTCCTTCGGGGGTCAACCCGATCATTTATCAGAAAATCGTAGAGATCACAAAAGCCAAAGGAGCTACCGTTGTCCTCGATTCTGATGATGAGCCCTTCAAGGCCGGGTTGAGGGCAAAACCTCACATCATCAAGCCTAACGTGCACGAGCTTGAACGACTGATGGCTACGCAGCTTAACAGCATCGGTTCAATCGTTGATGCCGCTGTTCAGGTGCACGAGCGAGGCATTGATGTTGTGCTTGTCTCCATGGGCGCTAGAGGCGTGCTTCTCGTAACTGAAGACGAACGCTGGATCGCACGTCCGCCTCGAGTGACGGTCATGAATACCATCGGTGCGGGAGACTCGGCAGTTGCTGGGTTTGTTCACGCCTTGGTCTTAGGAGAGAGCTATAAGGAGGCGGTAAAGCGGTCGGCGGCAACTGGTACGGCAGCAACACTCATCCAGGATGTCTCCATAACGCCAGAAAACGTCAGCACCCTCCTGGCTCAAGTCAGTGTCCGCCGCGTCAGTTAAACCGTGGGGGTCTCATTACCCTCGAGATATGTTTTGATCTCATTGCGGAATGCCGTTGCCATCTTGTGAGGCGATGGCGCGAAAATGACGTCTCTCGAGACAGCGATGATGCCATTGCGTCCTTGTGCATTCATCCCGGACGTGACTGCTGTTTGAAGATTGCCGCCCTGTGATCCTACCCCTGGGATGAGGAGCGGCATATCTTCGCCTACGATGCCGCGCACCGTTTTCAGTTCACTGCCTTGAGTAGCGCCCGCGACGATGCCGAGATTGCCGTGTATGTTCCACTCTAAAGCCTTTTTCGCCACGACCTGGTAGAGCGGTTCGGCGCACGATAGGTCCTGTATCTCTGCTGCGCCGGCGTTTGACGTCTTGCAGAGGATGAAAACGCCCTTGTTTCGCCGCTCGATGAAGGGCTCTATCGCGTCGAGTCCCATATAGGGACTAACCGTCACGGCGTCGCCTCCTACGATCTCATACACGTACTTTGCGTGTGCTTTCGATGAGTGTGCCACGTCGGCCCTCTTTGCATCCACGATGACCGGCACGCGCACGAACTCTTTGATATACTCCACCGTCTTGATAAGCGCGTCCAACCCCGAAGGGCCGCGCGCTTCGTAGAACGCCGTATTAACCTTGAAACAGCATACTAAATCGAGCGTAGCGCTGATGATTCGCTGATTGAAATCGAAAAGATCATCCACCGTGCCATCAGGGTCCAGTCCCACGCAGAGCCAGCTGTCGTTCTGACGCGCTGTTTTTTCCAAGTCTCGCAAAAAAGGCACCATTTCTCGCCCCTCTCCTGAGTAAGCAGGATGTATTCCTCCCTCTACTTACTGCTTGCGTTGCCCCTCAGCCGCTGCTTGCGACACTGACGTCTCTTATCCGAACGGTCGGCGTCGTCAAGCTAAAGTACGTCTTGACCTCACGACTTATGCCATCGATCTGCTGAAGCAAGTCGAGGACGTCGATTCCGATGTTGGTTTGCTTAAGTGCGTGTTCGAGTTCGCCGTCTTCGATGGCGTAGCCGGCGTAGACCATTCCGGAAAACTCCCCGGTACTCGTATTCGGCCGATCGCCGGTCGCCCTAATATAAATGCCGTGCCGCACCTCCTCGATTACGTTGGCCTCAGCTCCGCTTGCGATCACGAGGTTTGTCGGCGATATCGAAGGCGGCTGCCGAAAGTCCCCGCGAGAGGCGTTGCCCGTGCTCGTTCTCCCCTCTTTGTTTGCCGTGTAGCTGTCGTACAGGTACGATCGCAAGACGCCTTTTTCGACAAGAGAGGTTCGCTGTGAGGGCACTCCTTCAGCGTCAAAGGGGCTTGTCTCTAAGCCGCCGCTAAGGAGTCCGTCATCCACGATCGTGAACTCGCTGACAGCGATACGTTCGCCTATTTTCCCCGTTAGAAACGACCGATCCCGTTGCGCGTCTTCAGCGCTCACTGTGACCGCAGCTGCAATGACGGAGCCAACAGCAAGGGGATCAAGCACGACAGGCATCCTGCCCGATGGAATCGGCTGTGGGTTCATACTACGCAGCGCCATCTCTCCTGCTGCAATTCCAACCGAACCAACGTCGAAATCGAAACGCCGCGACGCGGCATACTCGAAGCCATTTCCGCTGGTCTCCCCCTTGTGTGCAATCACGTCGACGTCGAGCGCTGCCTGCGTTCCACTGTCCGTTCCCGAAACGCCGAACGTGTTTGCGATCGCGCCGCTCCACCGCCCGACTGAGGCGCCAGAATTGACGATATCGATGTGGTTGTCAATACGCGATGCGTCGGCAACGTCAATCGCAAGTTGCGCGACCGCTGAGACGTCGAGTGATGCGATCGTATTGTCCCAGGTACCGGAGACGACGGGATAGCGCTCGGCTGGCGGAAGCGATTTAAAATCGCTGTCAGGACTTCCGGCGCGTGCCGCTGCGATCGCCTGGTCGACAGCGAACTCAACCCGTTCGAGAGAAGCGTGTGCGTACCCCATGCTGCCATCCTTGAAGATCCGAATCCCGATGCCGCTCTCAAAGCCGCTTTGGCTTGATTTGATCTTGCCCTTCTCGAGCTCTGCGCTGACCGAGTTCGAGTGAGTGGCGAACGCCTCTCCTTGGTAGATGGACGCGTCTACGAGCGCCAATGCTCTCGTGCACACTTCGAGGAGCGTAGCCTCTCGCTCGGTGTGAGTCGTCACCTACATCCCTCCTACAACGACGTCACTCACCCGCGTGTAGGCGCCGCCAGTGGTGTTAGGTGTCATCTGTCCGCCTTTGCCGCACGTTCCAGGGTCGAACGACAAGGTCCGCGTTATTGCGTTGATGTTGTGAAGGACTTCGAGCGTCATCGCGCTCAGCGCCGCGTCCCTCAAATGATCGCGCAGTTCTCCGTGTTCGACCGCGTATGCCTCTCTGCTTTTGAAGGTGAGCATCCCTGTTGTAGGAGCTGTGTAGCCATACCGCCAGCCGATGAAGTATATGCCGCTGAACCCCTCGAGCAGCTCGTTAAACGCGTAATCCCCGGGCTCAAAGTAGGTGTTACTCATCCGCACGATGGGCGGGGCGTCGTACCGTTGGGCACGAGCGCTTCCGTTTGAACCCAAGCCAAGGCGCGACCCGGTTTCGACGTCGGTGAGGTAGGTCTGCAAAATCCCGCGCTCCAAGAGCACCTTTCGGCGCGTCTGGATACCCTCATCGTCGTAGGCCATGAAACCATAGCTCCGCAAGCTCGGGTCGTCAATGATCGTCACTGCATCAGAGCCAATCTTCTGCGTTAGCTTCCCAGCCAAGATAGACGTGCCTGAAATGATCGCGTCAGCTTCGGCCGCGTGGCCGAAGGCCTCGTGCGCGAAAACCCCGGAGAGCGAGGGGTCGAGCACGGCATCAAACTGCCCAGAAGGTGCCGGTTTTGCGTCGAGGAGCGAGACTGCTTGTGTTGCTGCAGTTCGGCCGATGTCCGCCCTGTCGAGGAACAGCTCGAACCCCTTTGAATCACCTTTGGCCTTATAGCCTGACTGCCGCAACGCGCCTTCTTTGGCGAAGATCGTCGCGCGAGCAATCGACCGTACGACAGTCTCGTCGACATACGTTCCTTCGGAGTTGGCGATTATTTTGTGCAGAACAATGTCGGTGTATCCGATCTCTGTGCTGCTGACGCGCTTATCCGTTTCTTTCGCATCTCGCTCTTGCTGCAGGACGTAGCTGAGCTTGTCGGCGATTTGGACTTGAGTCGGCAGGCGCTGCACGGTCGTCTTAACGGTGTCTTCAAACGCCGGCACCTCGATCGAAAACTTCTCAGCGCGCTCATACACGGCTTTGGCGAGACTGACCGCGCGTTCAGCGCAATCGGTCAAGCCTCGGCGATCGACTTGTGTCGTGTACGCAAACCCCCACGCTCCCTCCAAAAAAGCTCGTATTCCAGCCCCAAGTTCACTTGAGCTAGTGATCTTCGTTATCCCGTCTTTTGCAGAGATTGAAGTGCCATCAGAACTCTCGAGACGGATATCAGCGAACTGGGCTCCGCGCTCGCGTGCTGTGCTGAGGGCTTCTTCAATATCGTCCCTTTTTTCGCTTAGTTCTTGCATCGACGACCGCACTCCATGCGACTAACATTGGCTGTGCTTAAATGGTTTATCCACGCTTGGGCCCTAGAGACGGGAATGCTGG
>DASPOC010000108.1:0-11779 GCA_035626195.1 Bathyarchaeia archaeon
AACTCTTAAAACGTGCGCGAGACTGCGCGCAAGCTCTTAAGAAGCAAGACGAAATTACGATCGTTTCTCACATCGATGCGGACGGCCTTGCTGCTGCTAGCATAATAAGCCGCGCGCTTGACAAATTGGAAATAAGCAATGAAATTAAAATCGTTAAAAAATTGGATCTCCCGGTTATGCAGAGTGTTTCCGGCGCAGACGCAGTGATGTTCACCGACTTAGGAAGCGGAAGTCTCGATCTAATGGACGATTTGGGACCAGTCTGCGTAGTCGCTGACCATCATCAGCCAGCAGGAAGCTCCGAAACGGTGTTTCACCTTAACCCCCACCTCTTTGGGTTTAACGGCGCTACCGACCTAAGTGGAGCTGGGGCCACGTATTTGATCGTCAGAGCCCTCGGCGACAATGTAGAGCTTTCAGATTTAGCCGTTGTGGGTGCCGTCGGCGACCTACAGCACGTGAGAGAGGGGCGCCTGAGAGGTGTGAATAGGCTGATACTTGACGAAGCCGAAAAAAACGCGATAGTGAGAGCAGAAACGGATTTGCAGGCTTTTGGCCGACAAACACGACCCGTTCATAAGCTGCTCGAATATGCGTCCAGCCCTTTTATCCCAGGAATAACGGGAAACGGGGCGCAAATCCTGGAGCTTTTGGCCAGCTTGAACATTGAGCTTAAAGAAGAGGGCGAATGGAAAAGATGGGTCGACCTTAGCAGCGTCGAAAGGCGCAGTATCATTTCTGCCCTCATCCAAAGGTGCTTGACTGAAGGTATGCCCCCAGCAAGGGTGCAGAACCTCGTTGGAGAGGTGTACACCCTGTTAAAAGAGGAACCCGGGACTGTACTTCGGGATGCATCCGAATATGCCACGTTACTTAACGCTACCGCGCGATACGGTTTCGAGAAGATCGGGGTCGACGTTTGTCTAGGTGACCGAGCAGGCAGCTACAAAAAAGCAAATGAGCTCCTGTTGCTGCACAGAGAGAATCTTGTTCGAGGGCTCAATTACGTCAAGCAAACAGGTGTGACGACGCTCTCAAACTTGCAGTATTTCCACGCAGGCGACCATATACTCGAAACGATCGTCGGGATCGTCGCTGGAATGTGTAAGAATTTAGAAGGCGTGAACAGGCACTTGCCGATAGTAGGGTTGGCGAACTCCGACGAAGGAGTCAAAGTGTCCGCTAGGGGAACCCAAAGTCTCGTTGAACGCCACTTAAATCTTGCAAGAGCTATGAGTGAAGCGGCTCATTCGGTCGGCGGCGTCGGAGGCGGTCACGATATCGCGGCTGGCGCTACAATTCCTGAAGGGACCGAAGCAGAGTTTTTGAAAAATCTTAACAAATTGGTAGAACAACAGCTGACGTAGCGCGCCTACAATGACAGCAGATTATGATTCATATCGCGAATATCCGTCAACCCCGAAATCGCATGTGTCTGTATTTCCACGCCACTTTCTCTTGCGGCGGCCATAGAGTTTATTCCGCCTATTATTGCTACGCCGATATGGCCTCTGCTGACAGGCATTTCCAACAGATCTGAGTTGGGCTCGCCAACCTCGAGTGTCCCCTTAAACTCAGCTTCCATCAAATCCGCCAGCAGATTCTCAAGGTGGTTCTTCGCTGCCATCGGCACTTCTCGGACGCTTGCGAGCACCTTTCCAGATCCAGTATTGATCATTTCTAACACCGACGTCAATTCTTGCGACATCAGCACGTCGAGAGGGTCCAGTGTAGTCGCGTCGTAGCGTAGGATTTCTGTAAATCTAGTGGGTATTTTTTCAGTCACTTGCACGATGCCACCGCACACGGGCTTAACCGGGATACCTGCTTTTAGGAGTACGCCGTCAATGGTGATGCTGCAGATGGTGAGGATGCCACTGAACCCTTTTTGAATTGAGACGCCATTGAAACTCTCACCGCCCTCTATTATTCGCACGTGGGGGCCGACATTGAGCCCCGCAGCGTACACGAGCTTAAAAATGCTCAATACGCGTTCCAAATCGTCCTCAGCTACCACTGCGGTATTGAATGCCACTGCCCCCGTGGCGGTTCTTGCGTCAAAAGTAATACCATAAATGAGCTCTTCAATTCTTGACGACATCAATTTCAGTGTCATTAAGCACACCTGCTTGACGTGTGTCTAGCGTTAGCGGCCAAACAAGCCCTCAACCGCGTATTTTCCGTCGTTGCGTGCGATTGGATTGATTCTCCGTATTTCTTCTGTCGAGAAACCAGCTTGCCCTGAACTATAGCGACCCCACACATCTGGCCACGAGATAAAATATGCCGTCTTTGATTTGCCGGACCCCATCCTCAGTTCTACGGCCAGATACCCGATTCTGCCGGATCTTTTAATAAATTCCTGCATCTTAGCGACCTGATGGTCCCCCTTCTTGTCTACAGAAAAATGCTGTGAGAAGTACAAGGCTGTGGCACCTTTGCTGGGTGAGATGCTCTTGCATTCAATGCCGAGGTACAGCGCACGATCTGATGAATCCACGAGAACATCAAGCATTTGTTGCGAAAAGCGGTGTTGCTTCATCCTGTATGCAATAGCGTCGATGCCACGCTCCTCGAAAAAGACGTTAAAGGACTTAACGAGCTCTCTTTCAAAATTGCTCATTAATCGCACTTTCTTCTTAATACTATAAAGGATATCCGTCAACAACCGCATAAGCGAAATGGATGAAACGCAGACTGCCTTTGCTCTTAGTGCCAGACTAACCGATGACGAACTTGCACTGCTCGCGCTTGAAAAAGCCTTCTTCTTCTAGTTTTTTTAGATTGCGCAAAATCAGCTCAGAATCAGCGTTGAGCCGCCGCAGTAGCTCAGTTTCGGTCATGCCTGGGTGAGTCACGATCAGAGCAAGGATCTGCCCGCGTAATTGTCTGTTAGAGTGCTTGAACGGGGCTTGTCTCTTATGATGGGCACTCTGTCGGCTTGGATTCTTGTACCTCTTCTTGAGCATCACACCATAGTCCATCAGCGCATAGTACCACGCGCGCGGGTTTGGTCGATCGAGAGTACACTCAACAAGAGGGTAGATTTCATCGTCCTTCACGCCTTCTCCATCGACGAAAAAAAAGTGGATAAACACAGCTCTAATGTTTGTTTCGATGAAAACCTCGGGCGCGTCAAATGCGAAAGCGCGGATGGCGCAGGCAGTGGTCCGCCCAACGCCTGGCAATTCCACTAGCGCCGCATAGTCAGACGGCAGCATTCCGCCGAATTTTGTATCAACGATTTCAGCTGTACGTTTCAGAGCAAGGGCTCGCCTGTTATATCCTAAGCCGTGCCACATTCCTAGCACGTTTTGCAGTCGAGCGCGCGATAGCGCAGCAAAATTTGGAAATTCACGCAAAAACGACTCATATTTCGCACCAACCCTCCCAGCTTGGGTCTGTTGCAGCATTAGTTCTGAAACCAGTATCTTGTACGGGTCGCAGGTAAGCCTCCACGGCAGTATTCGACCCTGCTTCTGATAATGTTTATAAATCACTTCTCGAAAACGTTCGATCTCCGAAGCGCTCAAGTCGCAGTTTTTTCGGACTGGGTTCATTTCGTTGTCTTTGACCATAGTAACGATAGAGGTCCAAGTGTTTGAAGGTGCCTCTTCTATGTCAAGAGCGTTCGGACTCGATTTTACTCGATGAAGTCCTTGGCGGTGTGTGCGCCGTCAAAATCTAAGTCGACAAGCCCTTTTCTGCATTCGCATCTGAAACGCTCAAAAAATGCGCGCGCGGAAGGGTAATATGGAGCTTTCCTTATAACGAACGCCCCAAAATAAGAGTTGGTCATCCATGCACTTCAGCAGTTTGACTACAAAACCATTACGGCGACAGACACCACGGTGGTCCATAAGCCGCCTTCGCCGACGACTTCAGACGTTGCAATGTTAAAGGTCTCTCTTGGCTTCGAATCAGTCCAAGTCTCGTACATGCTCGAAGCGAGCTTTTCGGCGTAGACGCCTGAACTCTCCGTAGTTTCACCGGAAGCGTGATGTTCTGATATATAGCCGAATTCGTCTGGATTCTTAGGAATCGCGCAGCCCAACGACGCTGAGACTCTCCTATTCGGCTCGTTCGATGCGTGTCTCGACATGACGCAAAAAACAATCTCTCCTGGACGCAGCTCGTTAAGTCCTTTGTCCTTAGCAATAATCTCGCAATTTGGCGGCAGTATTGAACTAACCGCAACAAGATTATATTTCCCAATGCCCGCATCCCTCAAGGCCATTTCGAAGCTTTCCAAGTTCTCTTTGTGTGTTCCAACGCCGGCAGTAAAAAAGATCTTTTTCGGCAATAACCTCATCTTGATTATCACGCCCCTCGCTTGCGCATACAGCAAAACATATCTCACTGTAAGTGTTTTTAACCTTTATGCAAAGGACGGTACTCGAAGTAGTGACGTTGATTATTTCTGTCGCGTTTTTCGCCGTGTTGTTGCTCTCCGTCACGCTATCCGGAGTCGGGCCGCTCGGATATATACTGGTAATAATCATATTTATCGTAATTGTAAGCGTCGCAGGGATTAGAATTGCCGCTTACGAATAGAACGCTGCTGACAAAGTATTGCTGAAAATTTTTCTTGCACCGATGACGAGCACTCACCGCTGACGAGCACTCGATCTATGTAAGCGTAAAGCGTACGCATGACAACCAAAACAGAGCATATCACGGTGGACACAACGGGCGGTGTTCAGGTAATCGACATAACAGGCGAGGTTCGCAAGCTGCTTGCAAAGAGCGACTTACAAGAGGGGTTGGCCACAGTTTTTGTCCCGGGTTCTACGGCCACCGTGACGACCATCGAATATGAGCCGGGTCTCGTCGCGGACATGACGAAAGCGCTCGACCGCATCGCTCCAAGAAACAGTCGCTATGAACATGACCAGAGATGGCACGATGGGAACGGACATTCTCATATCAGGGCATCGTTTCTGAAGCCAAGCGTGACGGTTCCATTCTCGCACAGCACGTTAATGCTGGGCACGTGGCAGCAGCTCGTGTTCATCGAACTCGATGTCCGGCCTCGCAGCCGAACAATCATAGTCCAATTTATCGGCGATTAAACAAGCTTAAGTCGAAGACAAGCTGAGCGGCTCTTTCGATACCTTCAGCCACTATACAAGCTTCCTCAAGGTCAGCCCCTACCGCAACTAGCCCATGATTCTCCAAAAGTGCGCCCCTAAACCCCTTGATTCCACTAGATACGGCTTCCGCCAGTTCACTGGTGCCCGGGCGCGCGTACGGAATCAACGGTATGCGACCCAAAAACTGTTTCCCTTCGACGTCAGGTGATTGCAAGTCACCCCCCAAACACGACAGTGCCGTGGCGAATCGCGAATGAGCGTGTACAATTGCTTTAGAGTCTGTCACCTTGTAGATTGAAAGATGCGTCGGCATTTCGCTCGAAGGCGATCTGCCCGCGAGCTGGTCGCCTTTCATCGTCACCACGGAGACATCTTCGACTCGAACTCGATAGCGGGGAATCTTCGTTGGAGAAATGTATACCACGTCATCGACTCTCGCACTTAGATTTCCGCTCAACGCCGATGTAAGGGCCCGCTTAAACAGCCACCCCATGCATTTCGCGATTTCGTATTTCAAGAGTTATGTCCTCAATTCCCGATGATTATTACAGAGCGTAAATCCGTTGTTAAGTGTACGCTGCAGCACACTAACTAATAGCGCTTATTGAACCAGATGACCAATCCTGAGCAGTTGCGCTGCGATCACTATAAGCATCCCCAGCCCGACCATCTTCACCACTGATATTGCATAGCTCTGCTTTGCAATATACCCCGCATAAATTCCTAAGCCAACCAAGCTTATCAAGCTTAACCCGACCGAAGCAGCAACCGAACCTACTGAAAATATCCACGGTGCTAACGGGATTAAGCTTCCAATAAAGCTGGCCCCCCCTGATGATATAGCGTCCTTCGCGATCTTTCGCCGGCTTTGAGATTCGACGTACGTGTTGCTCAGCTTACGCAGAAGCGATTTCTCGGTCATAGCAAGCTTGCCATGCTCAATTGTGCTCTCTGCAAGATAGGACCCCAAGCCGTTGGTTAGCGCAAGGGCGATCGCTCCTCCAAAAGCGGCGCTAACGATAATCGCGTTGGAAGCGCTTACTACTGAAACGCCGATAATGATTCCAAGAGTGGCAAGAAGTCCGTCGATGGATCCAAGGATTATATAGCGCCCTTCCTCAATATTGAAGCTCATTAAAGTAATAGTGTTTTGGTAGCTTCCTTGCAGAGCTCAGCAAAAGAGAAAAACCGACTGAAGTTCATCCACGATCGTGAAGCGTTTCTTCTTCTTCGACGATTTTTTTCCCCGCGATGATCTCATCGACGCTGTGAACGACGCCCCCTAAATTCTCAATAGTCTGCAGAACCAAGTCGTAGTTAACGTCGATGCCCTCAACCGTGATTTTCACATTTTCAGTCTGTTGATCGACCTCGTAGAGGCTCAAATTTACTCCATCGACGTCCCGTATATCTCCTATCGCGCTTGCCACCTCGACGTTAGTAGGTTCGTGAGGCTTCAATACGTCGAGCACTAATCGCTTGATCTGGGACATTTCTCTGCCGATCGAGGTAGTAGATAATCAGACTTATTGTTTATAATGCTATTTGTGATTTGAAATCAGCAAACGTAACGAATCACGCCACTTAGAAACGTGGGGGGCCCTGCAGTGCAGCACTATGACGCGATCCTCGTGCGCAAAAGTAACCACAAGCGCGTTGCTCACGGTTGACACGTTGTCGATATCATTGACCCCTATAAGATACGCACTGGACGTAAAATAGGGCTTAATGTAAAAGCATTGCTCAAAGAGCCTCATCGTTGCTGGCCTCTTGAACGTGGTTAGCAAGCGATTTGTTTCCAAATCTTTCACCTGTAGCAAAACGGCAGTCGCTGTCGCAAGAATTGGCCGCAGCTTCGCTACCTTGTAAACGTTTCCTCTGCGCACGACTGAGCCGAGGTATCGCTGACGCACGATAGCTCGGGCTTGCGACAGGAGCGATGCCGCCGTCAAGCTCACCAAAAGCACCGTAAACACCACGGTGAGCACAATAACATATAGCAAGCCAGGTATCAATTGAAACATCATACGTTTGAAACCCCCTAACCGCCTGCCTCAGCGTTGTTCGTCTCGAATATGCACGCGCACCGGCGGCTAAACTGTCCAAGCCGAGAAGTAGTTGAAATTCAGTCCTGCGACCGTTAAGCTACACATCTCGCGGCAAATCTTCACTTCATTTGCGTGCGCCGTTGCGGTTAAACTTTTCTATTCCGTGACGCATTATAGCGTGTATGCTCGAATTGCGGCGCAATATGGCGCATTTGCTACTCGGCACGTTCTTTGCGTTTTTGGTCGTTTCACTGCCGCACGAGCTAGTACTTGTCGGCAACGCGGTGCTCATTAGTGGGTTCATCGTCGCTTCCTTTCTCCATCAAAGGTATAACATTGCTTTTTTGAGCTGGCTGTTCGCGAACTTTGACAGGCCGAGTAGATTCACCGCAAAGGGAGCGATCACTTTTTTTGTCGGGACATTCATCGCTGTCCTGCTCTTCGCACCGCTTTATGCCGCTCTGAGCATACTCGTGCTTGCTGTCGGTGACAGCTTGGCAACGATTGCGGGCCATTATGCAGGCAAACACGCACTGTTCAAAAAGAAGACACTGGAAGGTACCCTTACATTTCTTATTTGCACTTTTGCGATACTGGTTTTCTTTGTTGGACCAACGAAAGCTTTACTAGTTGGATTGGTTGCGTCTGCCACTGAACTGATTACGCCCCCCTCTCTTGATGATAACCTCACCATTCCGTTTGTAACGGGGTTGCTTCTCAGTCTCTGAAAGCCTTCCGCAGAGCTCGCAAGCTCGACTACTATACCGGCGGATAACAACCTTTTCACTTTCAGGGCCTTTCCCAACGAGATGCTTCAAGGCACGGTGTCAAATAAGAAAGAAAGGTTTTGTCATTGGGGGGCCTCCTGCCTCTTTTCGGCAGCACGCATCGCAAACTGTTCCGGGAAGATTTTCTTAAGCGCTGCTAGCACGCGAAACATTTTGAGATCTAGCGTGTCCTCTGGATTATCTAAAAAAAGGCCTAGTGTGACTATATACGCGATGTCTTGTATCAAATTCTCCGAAATATTCAAAGCTCCCTTTTTAGAAAGCTCCGAGAGAATAAGGGAGACGTCAAAAGCACTGTCCGTTATACAATCAGCACCAACCCTGTTGACACGTGTGGCAATGTTATCTATTTGTGCGCCTAGGATAGCCTTTGGATCGTCTACCGTGGGGATGCCGAGACTCTTATAGACGAGGTCACTGTGGTCCTGGACCAAAAGATACAAATGCTGGCAATAAGTGCCCGCGTCTGGGTGATTGGTGCAATCCTCGCCGCAAAGAACCTCGCAGTGGGGGAGCATGCCTCGTGCCCGATACGCATCCATTCGATACTTGTCACACATGAACATTGCAGTCGTGATTTATGTAATTCCTCTTATAAATTTCAGCCTGGATAGCGGCCAGTTACCCGACGATAGATCCGCTTCAGCTGTGGGCACCAAATGCTTCACCGGAATCGGGATGATCATCACCCGTTTTGCAAGAATCAGACGCAGCTAACACAGCTGCCAATGCGATACGCTTCCCTATGTGGTTCCTAATCGGCACGTTTATTCCCCTTTAAACAATGCCAGACTACCCGCAGGTGGTCAAATTGCACCCGCTAACGTAATCAAACTACGACCTAAAAGATGTAATGATCCGAGGACATACCGCAAGCGCTTTCCACAAAATGTCAATCGCCCTGGTCGCCGGCGCCGTATTCTTTATAATCGGTCGCTTATCACCGATTGGCGAGAGTGAGGCTGACGGTGTTGTTGCGAGAACAGCACACCCATTCGAGGCGCAGAACCATAAAAAGTTTAAAAAAAGAAAGATGCAGAGCGTTTCCGCCCCGCTTAGCAAAGCGTCCGTTTTCTTCCCTGCCACGACCTCTTGAGGCCTTCACGGCGTGCTGTTTGCCGTCTAGTCGGTTGTCCGTCGGTCTGGTAAATGAAGCCGGGGAGGTTTCTCGACTTACGCCGCCTCCGGTTTAACGACCAGATTGCTGACCGCGTACGAATCTTGGACCGGGTAGTTTTTCATCGTCACGCTGTAGAACCTCAGGAACTTCTTGTCGATGTCGTGCATCACCTCTGGGTTCGTTGTGCCGTTTGTTGCGTCGACCCAGATCGTCCGCTTGTTGCCTTTGCTGACAACTTCTCCGTCGATCACGACGATGTCGCCGCCTTTGATCGTGTACGCTGTGTCTTTGAACGCCTTTTCAATGCCTGCAGGGTCAGTCGTGGGATCCATGGCCTTCGGGTCGTAATTGTATATCGCGACGTCAGCGTCAGCGCCGACCCCCAGATGGCCCTTTATATTGCTAAGTCCTAGCGCTCGCGCAGGACCTGCGCGCGTCATCTTGGCAATATCGTAGAAGTCAAATACGCGAGAGATCCCGCCGATGGCTGTCCGATCAGGTACCCATTTATGCAACGTCTCAAGTCGGTCAAGCCGAGCTTGATTCGACATAAGCCAGCTGATGATACGTGGATACCGCCTGAAAGGTCCTGCATTGGGGTGATCGGTCGTAATGAACGCCTGCATTGGATCGTCGATCAGCAGCGCCAGCTCGAGCCCAATCGCCCACTGGATGCCACACACGTGAATCTTCGGGCTGTAGACGTAGGGCACAACGCCCGCTGCAGTCTCAAGTTCGATGTCGTCGTTACACCATTTGAGGTGGTTCGTGTTGTGGAGGTAGAACTCCATTGGACCGTCGGCCGTCATCGTTGTCGTCTCGTCAAGCGTGACGAACCCCACGTCAACCGTCATATTCTTATTCTTGTTTATGCGGTCAGCGACCTTTTCGGCCTCGGTTTCAAAGTCTTTCCACGTGGTGCCCCCATACGCGTGGAACTGCATGTGGGCAAAGTTGATCACTTGATCCCGGGTTTTTGCGTTTCTTGGCAGGACGCCCTCAAGGAGTTTGATCGAATCAAGGGTAGTCGTGTAGTTACCTGGATGTCCGAGGTTATTGCAGTGGAGGTGAATCGACGTCGGCAGGTTCAAGGCCTCATTCGCCTCGGTAAGCCCCGTGATGATCTCAGATGGCATCACATCGAAATACGGCACAGGATCGGCGACGTTGACACAGTTCATGCCCCATCCCCACGCCTCTGAGCCACCGGGATTCACCAGCTTGACGCAATACCCCTTGGTCGCTTTGAGCATCCACGCAACGAAGGCGTTGAGTTTGTCTTTCTCACCTCGTTTGATGTACTCCATCACCAGCCAGTTGTTGCCGAGCAGCGTATAAGCCGACTGATCGATCAGCGGTGTGTCTGAAATTTCTTCGTGCGTGTGCCGAGCCATAAGCGGCGGCATTGCGGCTTCGTTCACTTGGGTGTAGCCCATGCGGGAATATACATAGCCAGTCTCAAACGTAGATGGTACTGAGAATCCGCCCCCCGATCGCGTCATTTTAGTTAGTTTCTTCGTGTGAAACAGTTTGTCCTCGGGCCTCATTATACGGCCAACGTTTATTTTGGGACCGGCGACGTGGGCGTGTATGTCTATTCCGCCTGCCATCACCACTTTGCCGCTAGCATCGATGACTTTGGCTTCAGGAGACACTTTGTCCACTATCTTGTCGTCGCGAATGGCAATGTCCATGACATCGCCGTTCACGCCGTTTTTAGGATCGTAGGCGTATCCGTTTTTGACTAATATCTCACTCAAGCTCTCTCACTCTCCTTCCAGCCGTTAGGGCGGGGTCAGAACTCGTCATCCGCGACGACTCCTTCCGGCCCAGCTGCACCAGCTGCACCGACCTGCTTCAACGGATTTGGTCCAAGTTTCTTGATGGTGTTGACCATGTCCTGAACTACTTCAGCCCAAATGGCACCTTCTGAAGCGGATATAAAGGTCATGCGCAGGCGCTCGCGGTCGTAACCGTACTCTTCGATAAGCTTTCTCAGCAGCGCAACACGACGTCGCGACTTGAAGTTGCCAGCAAGGTAGTGACAGTCACCGACGTGGCAACCAGACACAAGCACGCCATCTGCTCCGACGCTCAGGGCCTTCAGCACGAATGCGGGATCGAGTCTGCCGGTGCACATGATGCGTATGACTCGCACGTTCGGCGGGTACTGCGTTCTCGAGGTACCAGCGAGGTCAGCCCCCGCATAGGTGCACCAGTTACAGAGTATGCCTAAGATGTTTGGTTCAAATTCCTCTGCCATATCTCTCACCACCCCTGAGCAAACGCTTCTATTTCGCTCATAATCTGCTCATTCGTGAAGTGTTGCATCTTTATCGCGCCGCTCGGACACGCCGAACCGCACGTTCCGCAGCCCTTGCACTTCGCCTCATTGACGCTCGCAACAAGCTTGCCGTCAACTTCGTTCAGCTCAGTCGCACCGTACGGGCACACACCGATGCACGTAGCGCAGCCTCCGCAGTGTTCCTGGTCTACAATGGCGTAGATCGGTTCAAGAGTGACTGACCCTTTGTGGATCGGGATTGATGCTGCTGCCGCTGCTGCTGCGGCGTGACTAACGACGTCCGGAATGTCTCTCGGCCCTTGGCACATCCCGGCCAAGAATACCCCGTCTGTCGTCGTCGACATGGGGTTCAGCTTCGGGTGCGCCTCAAGCAGCCAGCCGTCGGGACTGTTTGAAAGCGTCAGAAGCGTCTTTAGCTTCTGTGT
>DASPOC010000109.1:0-9686 GCA_035626195.1 Bathyarchaeia archaeon
AAGTCAATATCGGCCTGAGACAGCCTAAGATGGTCACCCGTCGACTTAGCCTTTTCCGTGACAACGTCAACTGCTTCTTTCAACGGCTCTTCGATTTTCAGGCCCTCCTTTAGAGACTCTTCGAGAACTACTGTCGCTTGAGAGCTTTTCAACTCGCGAGTTACCTCGGGAACTGTGCACATAGCGCCAACGACGTGAACGCCATAAATAAACACTGCAGCGTCAAGCACGTACGTTCTGGACATCAACCGTGTATATGTAATTGATTCAATATGCATTTTTTTCTAGCAAATAGTGGCTAGCTGCTCAGCGAGTATAGGTGGCTTTATTTGATTCCGTACGCAGAAGCAGCATACCCTCGCCTGCGCGCCCGATCTCCGTACAACTAGCCTTTCTGGCGGCGCCTGCAGCAACGCTGCGTCTGTTGCTGGGTCACGTTCAGCAGGGCTGTTCAGTCCTCTCCGAGCTGGAGAAAGGTTTTTATTATCGCTGAGTGCTCTACCAATGAATACTAAATGGAGGTGCATTCAATGACTAACCTGCCAGAAAAGGCAGTCAACAACATTAGCGCTGTGAAGACGGTAGTATTCGCAACGGTGAGCGACGCCGGCATACCAAACGTAGTACCCAATCAATTCGTCATCGTAAAAGACCCTGAAACAGTTCTCGTCGGTGACAACTTTTGGCACAAAACTGCTGACAATCTGAAGAAGCCAAATTGCAACGTTGCCCTTACTTCGTGGGAGGGCTATGAAGGCTATCAAATCAAGGGCATAGCAAACTATGTGACTGAAGGACCTGACTACGAGCTGATGAAACAGAAGATCAAGAGCCGAAACGAAAAACTGCCTGCAAAGGGCTGTGCGATACTAAAGGTAACAGAAGTCTACGACCTCGCTCCAGGGCCAAACGCAGGAAAAAGAATCGCATAACTGGCCAACCCCAACTAACAGCAGTTGCGACAGTTTCAAAGCTGTTCAACGATGGACCGTTAAATACTGGTCGTTCAGAGCGGGGAGCGGAAAATGCTAGAGGTGAAGGATGCCAGCAGATATAGTAACTCTTTTTTCAGAATTTGGCCTCAAAAAAGAAGCCGGGGAGGTTTATCTTCACCTGCTACAGACCGGACGACGAACGGCAGGTGAAGTAGCTGAATCGCTTCATCTCACTAGCCACCGTGCTAATAAGGTCCTGCTAGAGCTTTCGAAACAAGGACTCGCTAAGCGCATATCGACCAATCCGGAAACATTTGTAGCTGCATATCCAGCCCCCTTGCTAAATCCTGCCATTAATAAAGAGGCCGCGAAGTTACAGAGCCTCAGCGAGGCGCGAGATACGCTGCTCGAGCTGTGGGACGTTGAGCGCACAAAAGCGCAAGGCCTGCCCGTCGAATGGTGTCCGATCGAAGAGGGCTTCATCGTTCTGTATGACAAAGACGATATTATCGACAGGCGTCTCGAGACCTTTCACGCGACAGAAAAAAGGCTCTGGATCATCTCTACGGAGTTTTGGCTCCTTCGATGGGACAAAGTGCTTCACGACTATTTTGTAGGCGATGAGGACAAATGCAGGATCGAAGATCTAAGGATCCTGCTTCCGATTACGCCAAACAATATCGATGCAGTAAAGCAGCTCTCTACGTGCTTTAAGATACGACACTCACCAATGATGAGCAATTTCGCGGTCGTTATTTCAGACTGCAAAGAGGCGATGTATACGGGCGTAACAAAGGATCTCGACGAGTTAGAGCGAGTCGAACTCACCCCGTCGCTGTGGTCGAACAACAGCGGATTTATTGAAATCCAGAGTTCCCTGTTCCAATCCCTCTGGGACAAAGCGATAGACGCCCGTTTGAGGATACAAGAGATAGAGACGGGTAAGCCCATCGAAGTCACGCGCGTTATTACCGACTACAAGGAGATCCTAGAAGACTTCGCGTCGCTCATAAACACGGCCCAAAAAGAGATATTCTTGTGGAGCAGAAGCGAGGCTTTGCCGATTTTGGCACCACTCATTCCAAAGGATGCGCGACAACGGGGTATTGACGTGATTGTAATGGCCGAGATTACCAAGGATAATCTACAAGCAGCTCAAGAAATCGCGGAACGTGCCGATGTGCGCCATATCCCTCAGATTGTGCACAGCACGGGGGTAATCATCGATCAGCAGGCAATGCAAGTGTTGCTTTATTCATTTAGTGAGAAGGGCGCAGAGCTTTATAATTCAATTTATACGAATACGAAGAGCTTCGTTGAAACGCAGCACTCGATGATGGAAGACATGTGGCACTCAGGAATCGAGCTGCGGTACAGAGAAGAAGAGCTGACTGCAGGACGAGTGGTGCAGACGATACAAGTCATTAAGAAGAGGGAGAACGTTTACAAGGCTTTCTATGAGATGCTCGACAGGTCGAAAAATGAATTCAACGTTATACAAACTCGTATGGGGGTGAAACGGCTCTATAATTTGCTCAAGGATAGAGAGATGCCCAAGATTACGTATCGTTTGCTGGCACCTATTGAAAGCGTCAACATCGAAGAAGCGCGTCTGCTTACGAAGTATTTTGAAATTCGGCATCTTGAATCGGAGACTGGGGCAGGAATTTTTATTTCCGATGATGATAAGCTGCTCGGAACGAGTTATATTTACGACACCGGCGATATAGATAAAGTGATATACAAGTCAGCCTTCAGAACGGACATTTCTGAATTCATTTTCATCGAAAAGGAGCTCTTCAACAGTTTCTGGTACAACGCGACGCCGCTAAGTATTAGAGAGCAGGAGTTACCAATTGACATGGCAAAAGGTGTGATCGACGCGGAAAAGCCGGAAAAGCGACCTGCAAGACGCTAATTCTGACGACGGCCCGTACAACGTATCTGCTTCTGAAAAGTTCACTAACATTTGGTAGCTGCCAAACGCGTTAGCGCCGATTCCGTACCTGGGTTTTCTGAAAATGCTACAGAAAACTGTGAACACTTAGCTGGCTGTTCTGCTGAACTGCTCTGCGCAAGTCTACCTTGTTGAGCACCTATTCTGATTTAAAGATGCTCAAAGCAACATTTTTTATACATAACACGACGTGCAATATGTGAAGTGTGATCATGACGCGTGGAGTATTGCATAAGGACGTATCGACGCTTAGCGGGGTCAACGTAGGAAAGGTAAGAGATGTTCTAATTAACTGGGATAACAAGGAAATTTCACTAGATGTCTCAAAAGGCTTGCTCAAAGGGGAAACAATTGTTCCTTGGTCAAAAATCATAAGCGTTGGCGATATCATTATAGTTTCTGATGATCTAGCCCCTGAAGGCAGTAAGTGAGCGCTCTTAATGAGTTGCGCTCGCTGCAGGGTTCCTCCAGTAACTTAATTATCATTTCACGTATTTCTCTCGATTTCACCCCCCTTATGACCGACTCGCATCACACGCTTGCTGGTAGCCAATGAAAGGTTTTGCCGTTGTGTTCGACTGCGCGGGTACACTTCTCGAGAAATATCGCGTAGCAAAGGATATTGACCGAGGCATGCTTTTGCACCAGATAGTTTCCCTCAGTTTCATAGGGACCCGGCTGGACTACGTGCTTGCTGTGTTTCAGCTGGATGTTCCCAAGGACCTAGAAGGCGTGCCCACTGACTTGTCCATCGCTGATTTCTTGGACATGTACCACGTAGACCTTGTAGTCGTTTGCTCCAACATCCCGGTTGCTGAAACGACAGTGTTAAACGCTGTTGCGCGGGATACAAAGAGTCGAGTAAAGGATCTAGTCGATGTAGTCCACGAAGTCGGCAAAAGTTGCAGCGCGTCGTACTTCACCGGCGCTGCGGCAATCGTTGATATTGAACAAGGCCATATTCCGTACGTTCTGGCCACATGCGGAGAACTCTTCGAGTCGGCGCGTCCTGTGATTGATGAACTCAAACGTATTGGGGGCGACATCTACGTAGCCTCAGGTGATGCGAAAAACACCCTCTATGCCCTCGCTGACCGTATTGATATTCCGCACGAGGACATTAGGGACATCGCAACTCCGAGCGCAAAAGAGCAACTGGTCTACGAACTTAAGGAACAATACCGTTACGTCGTGATGGTGGGCGATGGGATCAACGACATCCCCGCATTGAGAGCCGCGGACCTTGGAGTTCTAACCGTGCAACAGAAAGAGGAACGTCCCGCAACGCTCTACGAAGCAGCCGATCTCGTAATAAAAGACTTAACGCTCTTGCCGGGCATATTAAAAAACATTATTACGAATAACGGTTATAACGGTACGGGGTCGAAGGAGGCAACACTTTAATGGCCGTCTTGATAGAAGTCGAAAACTTAGTCAAAACGTTCGGCGAATTTGAGATATTAAAAGGCATCAATTTCACCCTTGATGAGGGCGAGGTACTCGGAATCATAGGCAAGAGCGGGGTCGGAAAAACCGTCTTGCTGCACGCCATACGGGGATTGAAAGAATACAAACCTACAAGCGGTAAGATCTATTACAACGTAGCGTATTGTCGAAACTGTCGACACGTCGACGTGCCCAGTCGCGTTGGAAAACCTTGTCTCGCGTGCGCCGGAAAGATGCAATTCTTCCGAGTCGACGCGTGGGCAGACGAAGAGAGCGATTTGCAACGGGACATTAGAAGCCGCGTTGCGATAATGCTACAGCGCACTTTCGCTCTTTACGGTGACGAGCGCGCCATAGAAAACGTTATGAGGAGCTTCACAGAACGCGGGTACGGCGATTCTGAAGCAATTTATAAAGCATCTGAACTTATTGATCAGGTGAAGTTATCACATCGAATGATGCACATGGCGCGTGATCTCAGCGGCGGAGAGAAACAGCGGGTTGTTTTAGCGCGCCAACTGGCAAGATCGCCGATCATCTTACTCGCTGATGAACCCACCGGCACCCTGGACCGGAAGACAGCGGAGATCATCCACAAAATAATCCAATACGAGGCCAAAACTAACGACATGGCTGTGCTTGTTACCTCGCACCTTCCCGAAGATATTGAATCGATGGCTGACAGAGCAATACTGCTCGACGACGGGAGGATCGTCAAAGAAGGCGCCCCGAAAGAAGTCGTCGATGAGTTTTTGAGCACCGTCGGGGAAATAAAGAAACACGAGATCGCCTCAGGTGACACGATAGTGAAAGTGGCGGAGCTTGAAAAGAAATACGTGACACTCGACCGAGGAGTGATCAGAGCCGTCAGCAACGTTTCGTTTGATATCCAAGAAGGAGAAGTTTTTGGCCTCATCGGATTAAGCGGGGCCGGAAAAACAAGCGTTTCCAAAATCATCGCAGGTGTGCTCGAGCCGACGAATGGGGAGGTGCAGGTGCGCATTGGGGATGATTGGGTGGACATGACTATGCCTGGACCCGACAACAGAGGAAGAGCGAAGCCGTATATTGGCGTACTGTACCAGGAATACGACCTTTACCCATTCCGCGACGTTTTAGATAACCTCACGAGTAGCATCGGCTTGGAACTTCCCGCTGAACTTTCAGAACACAAAGCGGTACAGACTCTCGTGGCTGCCGGCTTCAGCGAGACGATGAGCGAGAACATCCTCGCTAAGGCGCCGGATGAGCTGAGCCAAGGAGAGCGCCATCGGGTGGCTCTCGCACAGGTGCTGATTCGAGAGCCCAACCTCGTAATACTAGACGAACCCACAGGGACGATGGATCCAATAACTAAGAAGGACGTGTCAAACTCAATTCTGACTGCGCGCGCGGAAATCGGCGAGACATTTATGATCGTATCGCACGATCTCGATTTCGTTCGGGAGGTCTGCGACCGGGCCGCGCTCATGCGCGGAGGCAAGATCATCTCCATCGGACCGACCGCGCAGGTGCTTGACGTTCTGACGGAGCACGAGAAAAAGGCCAGCTGACGGACGCAGAGCAGGCATGGGCGCCAAGTTCATCGTTCTTGATGGGAAACAGGTTGTGCTCGATCGAGCAACGCGCACGCTGCGCGATGCGTTTGAACTCACGAATACCCCCTACCGTGACGGCCTGCTTGTGGGCATCATAAAGGGGAGAAAAACGCAGAAACTGGACGTCATCAAGGAATATGCGATATACACAAACAAAGGCGAGATCAGAATTGAGATTGATGAACCGAGCCGGCGCCTTTGGCTACGCACTTATGAACTATTTGTCGGGACGAAAGTCCACTGGTCTCAGCCCCAGATAGTTTCAGCCGGCCCCGTTCCGAGCGACCTTGATATCGATCGCGGTGAACGAGAATACGAGCGCTGGGACATTACGTACAGCCTTGGCGGGTTTGGCCAGACAAATACGTACCTTTCGTTTATAAAAAAGAGGCATACCGCCTCGTATGGAACGAACGCCATCGTCGGAAAAGCTGTCGCAGGCAGGAATGTCCTTGAAAAACTCGAGAATGGAGACGAAATTCAAAGAATCGAGCCGATTGAGCGACTCGAATACGTCACCGACAAGTTCACGACGTCTGACTTTGACACCGAACTTGAAGACGGAATGGAAGTATACACCTACTTCAAGGCAACCCTCTCGAGAGATGCGCCTGAGGGCGTAGAACACTTCTTGGCCCTTGCTAAAGACGGCTGCTATCGAGTGGATGCAGTAACAAACACCTATGTCGTTTCCCAGCGCTTACGCGGCCGATCGTCCCCCTTTGAGATGCTCGATGCGAGGAGCGAAGGTGCAATCACCGTCCGTACGTCTGGAAACGACGACGGCAACGTATATATTTACAAGAGAGATACACCCTCAAATTCTAGCCATTCGGTCATCGGCTATGTCAGCGAGGGGCTGGAGCTCGTCAAAATCGCGACGCCGGGGCAGAGACTGCGCGTATACACCGATCCTACCCGTATCATGTTGTTGGGCTTGCGCGTCGCAGCAATAGAGGAGGAGGTCAATCGACTAGGTATCTCTTTTGAGCGCGCAGGGTACGATGGCGAAGACGCCGTCGTTGTGCGTCAGTCTCCGTTCAACACGGTCGACATTCTCAAAGCTAGAAGCGTGAAAACCTTTGCAGTCCCACAGGATAAGCTCGTTAAGATTGAGCTTTATGACGATCGTGCTCCTAAAACGGTAGCGTTCGTGAGGACGGTTACGGGTTTGAGAGATAATCCCGTAGGATCATTGCAAGCGTACGTGAAATACGGCAAGACTATCATGTTCCGGGCGCAGACGGCAGAGAGGTTTGACATTGTGCCGGAAAACACGCCCGAGACAAGAGTGAACGCCGGCGAAATCGGTGTTTCTAATCGCTCTTCTAAGTACGCGGGACTTATCGGAGTACGACTTGAAGATAACGAAAAGTACGGACCAACCGGCGAGCGGTTCAACAGCACCAATATTGTTGGGAGGATACTGCACACAAGCCCACTTCAAAAAGTGCGCGAAAACGAGACGATATACGTTCACGAAGCTCTGTGATTTATATTGCTAGATAATTATAATATTAACCGCTGACATACTTACGTTATGAAACGAGTGGTGCAATGGTATCAGATGAGATTACAAAAATGGTCGTTCTTGCAGACTCAAGCCCTATTTTGCCCAGCGAGCTGGCATTACGGGCCTATGAATTATCGACGGACGCCGTGGTGAAAGAGACGTGTTTCGGGCTTATTGTTACAGGATCAGAGAAAGCGGTCAATGAAACCATACAAGAACTGAGGAGACTGGACCCATCAGGGATTTTCGTCAAGGAGCGGGGGTTCCCCCCAGGCGATTCAAGAAGATGTCGCGCTGTTAGGGGGGGCGGTGCACGACCAGGCTTCCACCAGCTCGAGAAGGAATCCGCGATTCTTCCAAGCATATCATATGGTTTAGAGACCATCGACGACCCATTGGACGCTAAAGAACGACAAAGGCGCGACAAGCTCAAGATCGACCGCTTCATCGAGATCATTGAAGAGCAGTCAAAAGAGGATGTTAATGGCTAAAATACTCATATTTCCGTCAAACAGTCTGATTCTATCTGATTTGGTCGCGCGATTCGGTCACGAACCGCTTACGCTGATGCGCGTCATCCGACAGAAAATAACAGAAGTCGGAATAGATAGCCCACCTATTAACGTCACGCCAGAAGACCCTAAGCGAGGACTCAAATATGCGGCGGTCGACGTGCCTTCTGGTGTGCGCGGGCGCATGGCACTTCTCGACCCCCTGATAGAAGAGGCTGAAGCCGCTATCATCGTTCACGAGGCCGATTACTCATTTGGATGTATGGGGTGCGCCCGAACGAATGAACTGGTCAAGTACATCGTTCGCAACAAGGATATTCCGCGCTTGGAACTCACCTATCCGACGAATGACGAAGAGGCGCGTGAATTCGTGCAAAAGATACGCGACTTCTGCGAGTCCCTGGCACACAAAGCGGAGGTACCCGCGTGACACGAAAAATCAGGATAGCGCACCTCTCCTGTGGCTCCGAATACAGCGGGATCCAAAAAGAAATTGAACATGCTGTCGCGTCCGTGAATGCGGAGATAGTCTATCCCGAAGTAGATACTGACACGATCAAAGACGCGGTACGCGAGTGGGGACTAGAAGTCGCCAGCCCTGATTTGCAACTTATGATAGCGCGGGCCAAATCTATAGTCGAAGGTGGCTTCCCCGTCGACGCGGTATTTATAACCACGTGCTTTCGATGCGCTGAAGGTGCCATAACGCGAAGCGAATTGCGGCGTTATATCCATGAGCGTGCAAATTTGCCAGTTATTAGCTACTCGTTTACAGAACGGACTACTGCAGAAACACTCCTTACTCGGATGGAAGCTCTCGTAACCACCGCGCTGAGACGAACCTTGCTCGCGCGCGAAAAACAGACAGGATTAACTGCCGGCATCGACTCAGGATCGACCACCACAAAAGCCGTAGTAATGCGAGATAACGAGATAATTGGAGTTGGCTGGGTCGACACCACCGAAGTATTGAAGAGTGCCGAACTTGCGTATACGACAGCGCTGAAGATGGCAGGAGTGAACAAATCTGAAATTCAAGCGCTTGGGACTACGGGTTACGGTCGCTTACTAGTCGGAGAGGCGATGAAAGCTGCGCTCGTTCAAGAAGAACTCACTGTAAACTCGAAGGGTGCCGTTTATCTCGCAGAGAAACAGAAAGGGCCCGCGACGGTTATCGACATTGGCGGCATGGATAACAAGGCTATTTCGGTCATTGATGGCATTCCCGGCAGCTTCACCATGGGCGGAATTTGCGCAGGAGCTTCAGGTCGTTTTCTCGATATGACCGCACGTCGATTAGGGGTCGACATCAGTGAATTAGGCCCCTTGGCGTCCAAAGGAGACCATAGCCGCCTGACTATGAACAGCTACTGCATCGTTTTCGGAACGCAAAGCCTTGTCAACGCACTCTCGCTCGGAGCTAGCAAAGAAGACGTTGCAAGTGCGGCCTGTTACAGTGTCGCAGAACAGGTCTTCGAACAGCAGCTTCAAGAGCTGGAAATTGTCGCGCCCGTCATCATGGTCGGTGGAACCTCGCTCATCAGCGGTCTGGTAGAAGCAATGCAAGACGTGCTCAGAGTTAGCGTTATGGTGCCTAAATATTCACAATACATCGGCGCAGTCGGTTCTGCGTTACTCGCCAGCGGGTTTGTAGAATGAGGGCTCAGATGCAGGAAAACTCGGCTGGGCGTCGCGCGAGCCACCTGCGAAGAGATTGCACTCGAC
>DASPOC010000110.1:0-14074 GCA_035626195.1 Bathyarchaeia archaeon
TCGGAACCGAGCCCTGAGCCGGCCGCTGAGCCGAGCCCTGAGCCGGCCGCTGAGCCGAGCCCTGAGCCGATGTCGGAACCGAGCCCTGAGCCGGCCGCTGAGCCGAGCCCGGAACCGAGCCCGGAACCGAGCCCTGAGCCGGCCGCTGAGCCGAGCCCGGAACCGAGCCCGGAACCGCCACAAGGGGGTGAAGAAAGTTAAGGCAAGCGAGTTGTATGACGTAAGCGGCGACAAGGCGCAGAAGAAGCGCCAGAACTGTCCACGCTGCGGGGAAGGGGTCTTTTTGGCCGAGCACAAAGACAGGCTTTCGTGTGGCAAGTGCGGGTACACGCAATTTAAAAAGTAACCGCCCGTTTGTGAATGATAGTCTTAGGCATCGAGGGGACCGCTTGGAATCTGAGCGCAAGCTTGGTGGACGACGATGAGGTTTTGTGTGAAGCGAGTTCAGCGTATATCCCTGGCTCAGGCGGCATACATCCAAGAGAAGCGGCGCAACACGTTGCGAACAACATTGCCGGCGTCATTCGCCAAGTCCTGAGTTCAACAGACCCCCGTTTAATCGAGGGCGTCGCTTTTTCACGAGGCCCTGGTTTGGGACCGTGCTTGCGCATCGTGGGCACAGCTGCCAGGGCATTGTCTATGCGGCTTGACGTGCCTTTGGTTGGGGTCAATCACTGTATCGCACACATCGAAGTGGGACGCTGGAAAACTGATCTCGTTGATCCGATCGTTCTGTACGTGAGCGGAGCAAACTCACAGGTATTGTCGTACCGGCAACAAAGGTACCGCATTCTCGGAGAGACACTAGACATCGGCATAGGGAACTGCCTCGACAAGTTTGCTCGATCAGCCGGCTTGCCTCATCCAGGCGGCCCTAAGGTGGAGAGACTCGCGCAAGAATCGCGAAACTACTTGCCTATGCCGTACGTGGTGAAGGGAATGGACTTCTCGTTTTCGGGGATCGTTACCGCGGCCACAGAAGCATTAAAATCAGCCTCACTTGAAGAGATATGCTATAGCTTTCAAGAGACTGCCTTCTCGATGCTCGTTGAAGTGAGCGAGCGTGCGCTATCACAAATGGACAAATCAGATCTGCTTTTGGCCGGTGGCGTTGGCGCCAACAAGCGACTCCAAGAGATGCTCTCCGTGATGTGCGCTCAGCGTGGTGCGCGATTCTCCGCGCCCAAGTCGGAGTATTTGCAAGACAACGGCGCCATGATCGCATATACAGGCTTGCTCATGTTGAGACACGGTATCCAAACCCCGATCGCATCTTCCGGCGCCAACGCGAGCTTCAGGCCAGACGAGGTTGAGGTACTGTGGATCGAGACACACTAGAGGTGGTTACGGGAGCGGAAGCAGTCGTCGTTCTTCACGGCCATTCTGTGGTGAAGCAGCGCGTTCCCAAGGACTATCGCATAGCTGAGCTTGACACGAAGCTGCGAAGAGAGCGCACCCGACTGGAGGCAAAGATACAATCCGATGCGCGACGAGCGGGCGTACCGACGCCCATAATAGAGGCAGTCGACGTCTTTTCAATCATCATGGAGCGGATAGAGGGGCCAGCCGTGCACAGTGTAATGAACGAGGTGGTCGCTGAAGCCATTGGCGCGGTGCTCTGCGCGCTTCACTCGGCGGGTATCATCCACGGAGATCCAACGACGCGCAACATGATTTTTTCAGCCGGGAGGGTATACCTGATAGATTTTGGGCTCTCCTCTTTCGACCGGAGCCTTGAGGCTCGGGGCGTAGACGTCCACGTCTTTTTCCAAACGCTCGAGGCAACGGATGACAGGTTCCCCGCACTCAAGGATGCATTTCTTGCTGGTTACTCGAGAAACTGCTCAGATGCCGTACTGATCCTCGAAAAAGTGAACGAGATCAAAGAGCGAGGTCGATACTTATGAAAGCGTTCAATTTCATCACGCAAAACTCCGGGAAGGTAGCAGAACTACAAGCCAAGGCTCACGAGTTCGGACTGGAGATCGTCCAGGTCAACGCGCCCTATCCAGAGCTCCAAGCTGATACGCTCGAGGAAGTTGTCCGATACGGACTCAGCTACTGCCAAGAGAGGTTTCCGCCCCCATTTATCATAGAGGATTCCGGTCTGTTCATTGACGACATCCACGGGTTTCCAGGGCCGTACTCTTCGTACGTGCATAGAACGATAGGGAACAGCGGCGTAGTCAAGCTCATCGGAGAAGGGCGCCCGGCACGATTCGAGTCTGCCATTGGATGCTATTACCGTGATTTCAAGCTGTTCCACGGACGGGTAGAGGGATGCATAGTGAGCTCACGCGGCCACCGAGGCTTCGGATTCGATCCCATTTTCGAGTATGAAGGCCGGACGTTCGGAGAGATGACGGTAAACGAGAAGAACGCACTATCGCACCGAAGCAAGGCCGCAGAACTATTCTTGGAATGGGCATCAACAATTATATAAGAGGGGATCATAGAATAGCACACCTAACGCGTGGTTAGACCGTCTCTGATAAGACAATGGAGCTTAAATGGCGCGAATGTACGCACGAAGGAAAGGAGTGTCGGGATCTACTAGGCCACTGGAGAGTACGGTTCCCGTTACCATGACGTCTGAGGAGGTTCAGAAGCTAATAGTGGAGCTTCGGAACAGCGGGCTTTCCTCAAGTCAAATCGGGATCGTCCTGAGGGATACGCACGGGATACCGAGCGTCAAATCAGTCACCAAGAAGAGTCTGACCGAAGTGCTTAGCGACAATGGAGTCGCCCCTGACCTCCCTGAAGACTTGTTCAATCTCATCACGAAAGCACTGAAGCTCAGAGATCATCTTGAAGAGAACAAGAAAGACCTCCACAACAAACGCGCTCTTCAACTCACAGAGTCGAAGATTCGAAGGCTGGTCAATTATTACAAGAGCAGGGACGTGCTGCCTGAGGAGTGGTCGTACCGCCTCGACACCGTCGAGATGCTGATCTCACGATAGAACGACGGTTCTTTGGCCGCTCGAAAAAGCGCGCGTTGCTGCGCAACATTTTTGCGAAGCTAACACTCGCGGCTGAAGTGGACAGAGCCGCTCCTTCTTATCCGCCGCGCATGATTACCGCTATCCTCGTTTACGAACATCCACAGGCGCCCTTAATTGTCGAAGCTCTTCAGCCTGATAATACGCCAGAGATAAAAATGAAGGCGACAGGCAACAGAGTGGAGATAACAGTGCAAACGAAAAAACTGCGAACCTTAGTAGCTTCTTGCGACGATCTACTGGCGAATCTCCAAATAGCCCAAGAGATGCTTAGCGGCTTCTGAGACAAGAACTAAAAGCTCTCGGCGCGCGCGTCTACCCTACCGTTCGCAACGGGGAGACTGTCGAAGCGAATTACGCGCCAACACGGGTCAACTGATCTTTTTTAGATAACTGAGCCACCTTTTTTGGGCTTCGTTTCTGTCTATCGACGGGGTTTGAGCAGAATTGAAGAGCTTGCCTTTCTCCAAAGCTCTCAGTTCAACGGCGGCACGAATCAGACCTTGAGCTTCCACGTACAACATAAGCGCTTCGTGCTCATCGATATCCTGACTCCTGATTGTCGATTCGATTTGTCGTATTTTTCTCTCGATAGCGCCCCAAAGCCTCTGCACGGCTGCACATTCCTCGGGAGTGAGCTCCCTCTTGTTATTGATCAGACGCCACATGACTTCGTGGAGCGCAACGACCTCTCCGTCGAGTTCGATCTCTTCTGGTATTTCTGTGCCAACGAACGTGAAGATTCGGTTCAGCTTAAACAAGAGTTCTTCGCGCTCCTTCCTTGTGAGAGTAGTGGCGTCCTTTAGGTGAACGCCCCACACAGTAACGTTGGGTGTTTCCTTCGCGCTTTTTTGGGGGTCCATGGCCGTTATTCCGCTAGTCCGTATCATTGGTTGTTAGTGCGCCCTCAACTTTAACCATTGCCCCGCGGAGAGAATCGCTGTAGCAACCCACAAGGCCGCCGCCAGGGGCGAAAGAGCTGGACAAAGATTATGAACCTTGAGCTAGATAAACTCGAAACCTGTAGGATCACCCCTTTTAATAAATGAATCGAATACCACGCCACGTAGGCATCATTCCTGACGGGAACCGTCGGTGGGCACTAGCTCGAGGTTTATCAAAAGAGGCAGGGTATGAAGCTGGCTTGCCTCCCGGATTAGAAGTACTCAGGCTGTGCAGTAGCGTCGGCGTCAAGGAAGTCACGAGCTATGGCTTCACCCAAGATAACACGAAAAGAACCCAAGTGCAGAGAAAGGCCTTTCAAAAAGCGTGCATCGACGGCGTCGAGATTCTCAAACGCGAAGACGCTAGCCTGCTTGTCGTCGGCGACACAGACTCTCCGATGTTCCCAAAAAAGCTTCTCCCTTACACAAATAGAACTACTTTTGGCTCAGGAAGAATTAAGGTCAACTTCTTGGTCAATTACGGTTGGCAGTGGGACTTGAATCCGCTCTTTACCCAACCCCATGCCACACTCGAGGGCGAAAACGTCACTACCATGATACGATCGCATGACGTTTCCCGCATCGATTTGATCGTTCGCTGGGGTGGTAGACGTCGACTAAGCGGATTTTTGCCCGTGCAATCGGTGTATTCGGATATCTACGTCGTCGATGCATACTGGCCGGATTTCAAGCCGGAGCACTTCTACGCGGCGCTTGATTGGTATAATGAGCAGGATATCACGCTAGGCGGATAACAAACCGCTTACTGACTCTCGCCAGCGAACCTGCGCCGAGCATGCTTGGGCGCTTTCAACTCGTCTTCACTTTGCGACAAAAACGCCTTTCCTTGTAGCCGAAGTAACCGCTCATAGCGACCCGCGTTATACATATTGCCATGTGAGTGAATCAAACGAATGTGCAGCTTGGCTGGCGATATAGCACAAGAACTAAATACGCAGGGCTTTTTCGGTGGATCATGAAGCGCTACTTCCGCTGCACAGTTTGTGATGACGTGCACTACGGGGAAAACGCTCCCGAGATTTGCCCCACCTGCGAAACCATGGGTTCGTATGTAGAGGTCACAAAAGATGAAGCTGAGGAGTACTTCTTGTAGCAAAAAACACGACAGGCTCAAACTACTCGGGACGTTGCGTTACGCATCTTGTTAGTTCCAAAATAAGCGCTGTGCTAGGCGCCACGCTGCGCTGAAGATCTGCTGAAACTAAAAAAGAGGAGGGCCGCAGAGCCAAAACGTCTGCGGTAGCACGCAATCACACTTGATCAAGCATTTGATCTGACATGCCTTCCATCTGATCTGCTGAAGGCCCCTTCTCAAACGTAGCGGCTTGAATCACGTCATCTATTCGAAGGATCATGTTCGCGGCTTCGGTGGCCGACAAGATGGCCTGCTTCTTCGTTCTTAGAGGTTCGATCACGTCAGGCCACATGTCTGTTGCTTTTCCTGTTGAAATCTGTAGCCCCATCGTTTTGTTTCCTGATTCGTGAGCGGTCCTCAAGCCAACGAGCGAGTCCATCGGATCCAAACCGGAGTTTTCGGCAAGCGTTTTTGGTATTATTTCGATCGCATCGGCAAAGGCGATGACTGCCAGTTGTTCCCTGCCGCTAAGCGTCGACGCGTAGTTGCGGAGTTGCATCGCGATCTCAACCTCCGGAGCGCTACCTCCTGCGACGACTTTGCCATCTTCAATCGATGCTTGAACGACTCGAACCGCGTCGTACACAGCTCGGTGAGTCTCTTCGACGATATGATCGGCTCCTCCGTGAACGACGATACTGACGACACGGGGGTTTTTACAGTCTTTGATTGTTATCATTCCTAGGACCTCCGTCTAGTCAATGCCGCAGGTGTCGCAGCCAGATTCGATGTCAGTTGTTTCTTCGACTTCGCCCGCATTGCCCAGGTCTGCTGCCCTGAGATCATTCAGGCTGGACACCACTTGGGCGCCGGTCACCTTGGAAATCGTTTCAATGTCCTCGCGTTTCACGTTCTCCACTGCCATCACGTTATTTCGCGAAAAGTGCCACTGGAGCAGATCATCGATACCTTTCTGGCAAAAGACGACGTTAGCGCCGCTTGCCAGGATCTTGTCAGCTTTCTCGATCAGCGCTTCGTGATCGCGCTCCATGAAGAGTTTCATCTGCGTTGGATCTTTTATTTTGATCTTGGCATCGGTCTTTGTTTTGGTAAGCTCGAGTGGTTGGTCATACACGAGGATGCGCGCATCGCATACTTTCCGCGGCATTCCTTCGGCGGCGCGTTCTTTGTCGACGACGACGCCTTCCACGAGTTCTGAATCGGAAACAGAACCGGAGACCTTCTTTTCAATTTTGATGTCTTCCTCATCGACTTTGTACTTGTTGTTGACTTTTTGCGCGACCATTTTCACCGCTTTAACAACGAGCTGCGGAAGTATCTCTTTGCCCACGTCAGTCCCTTTGCCCGTGAGCGCTGTCTCTGCAATCTTCTCCAGCAGATCGTCATCGCGAATCGAAACGTTGCGCGACAGCAGTTCGACGATCTCAATCGCTTTGGCTGCGGCGAGGCCGTAGCCTTTCTCTATGACCGTCGGGTGGATGTCCTGCTCGAGCAATTCTTCTGCGTTTTTTAGCAGTTCGCCAGCCAAGATAACAGCCGTTGTTGTCCCGTCGCCCACTTCATCATCCTGCGTTTTAGCGACTTCAACCATCATCTTAGCTGCGGGATGCTCAATATCCATCTCCTTGAGTATCGTCGCGCCGTCGTTTGTTATAACCACATCGCCCATCGAATCAACGAGCATCTTGTCCATGCCTTTCGGTCCGAGCGTAGTTCGCACTGATTCAGCTACGGCCCTGCTCGCAGTAAAATTCATGGACTGGGCTTCCCTGCCCTTCGTCCTTTGTGTTCCTTCGCGTAGAATGAGAATAGGTTGACCACCAATCACTGTGCTAACCTCCGAAATTACTAGAGTTGTTGTTCTATATAAAATTTCTCTGCAGGCGCACCGCCGTTGGTGCAAAGACCGGAAAAACGGCGTCCTCAAAAAGAGGCGGGCGACGACGACCCATCAGCATACGGTCTCGAGAGCTTGCCGTTTTCCTTGACATTCAATGGGCTTGCTTGACCGTTGAGCACCTAGCTACACAGCTACACGTCCTCGTCGACGGGGATCGTAACCGTCGGGGTTAGGCGATCGCTCCGCACGAAAAGACCAATTATTAACACCGCAATCACCGCCATAACCGCACCGTAGAGGAGGGCAAAAGTAGGACCGACAGTCTGCCAGAGGGCGCCGGCGATCAGGCTGGCCGGCAAGGCGACGATGCCGATGACGAAATAATACGTGCCAAATGCGGTCGCTTTGAGGTGGGGAGGGGCCAAATCAGACACGAGAGCCTTTGACACGCCGTCGGTAAGACCATAGTAGAGCCCATACACCGGGAACAGAACCCAAATGACGAGCGCGGATGGGGCGAATGCAAATCCCAAATAGACGATGAAGAAGATGCCGAAGCCTGCAATGAGCACCGCCTTGCGTCCTATCCTGTCAGAGATGACGCCAAACGGAAATGCAGAGACCGCATAGATGACGTTCATTGCAAGATACAGCACCGGGACGAGGAGCGCTGGGATTCCGAGATTTTGGGCACGCAAGAACAGGAAGGCGTCGCTTGAGTTTCCGACAAAGAAGAGGCCAAGACCAACGAGAAAGATGCGAAAATTTGCGTCGAATGACCGGAATGAGACCTTATATCGCTGGTTGCTTCGCGAGCTGACAGCTGTCTCTTTCACAAAAAAAACCACAAGAGCAGTGGCAAGTATCCCGGGTATGAACGCGAGGAGGAACAGCCCCCGAAAGCTTAGGATGCCAAACAGGGCCACTGCGATAAGCGGACCGATGACGGCTCCAAGCGTATCGAGAGAGCGTTGGAAGCCGAATGACCTGCCCACCCCGAGACTCTTTGACTCGGAAACAATAGCGTCACGCGCGGAGTCTCTAATGCCCTTGCCAAGGCGATCAAGGAACCGTATTGCCAAGACTTGCTGCCACGCGGTTGCAAATGCAAGCAAGGGCTTCGCGATCGCTGCGAGCGCATAGCCGGAGTACACGAGAGGTTTGCGTTTACCGAACCTGTCTGAGAGGTACCCGGAAACTATCTTGAGCATACTCGCGGTGCTTTCAGCAACGCCTTCTATGAGGCCCACGTCAATGAACGTCGCTCCCAAGACGTTAACAAGAAAAAGAGGAATGAGCGGATAGATCATCTCCGTGCTCATGTCGGCGAACAGACTCACAATCCCAAGGACTAGGACGTTCAAACTGACGCCAAAAACGAGACCATCCTTAGAGAATCTCCTACGGAACATCCGCACAGGGTTTCAGCTTTTAGGATTTAAGAATTGGCTAAGATGTGAAGGTGTGCATTAGCGATAAGATTAAGATTGAGCAGCATAAAGCATACTGGAATCATGTTCGAAATCGAAGGAGTTTTAGGGAGACAGGTCCTCGATTCGCGCGGAAATCCGACAGTGGAGGTGGAAGTTTTCACGGGTTGTGGTTTCGGCCGAGCGATGGTGCCGTCCGGCGCATCCACAGGATCCAACGAAGCGCTTGAACTTCGAGACAACGAATCGGATTTCGGCGGAAAAACTGTGTTGCGAGCAGTGAATAACGTCAACACGGTGATTGCAGAAGAAGTTATCGGCATGGACGTGAGGGCCCAGCGCAGCGTCGACAAAGCGTTGAACGATCTCGACGGGACCCCAAATAAGTCAAATCTCGGGGCAAATGCGATTCTCGGGGTGTCAATGGCGGTTGCTCGCGCAGCGGCGAATTCCGCCAACATGCACCTTTACGAATACCTAGGCGGCCCAAATGCGTGCACGTTGCCCGTGCCGTTGATGAACGTAATTAACGGAGGGGCGCACGCGGGCAACGCGTTATCTATCCAAGAGTTTTTTATCATACCGACGAGAGCCGAGACATTTTCTGAGGCCCTCAGAATGGGCGTCGAGACTTATCACGAGCTCAAACACGTATTACAAACACATTACGGACGGGCAGCCTCGAACGTTGGAGACGAGGGCGGTTTCGCACCGGCACTGTCCTCCTCTTCTGAGGCACTTGATGCTATCATGACGGCCGTCGGCAACGCGGGGTACGATCAGGAGATGCGCCTCGGCGTCGACTGCGCTGCGTCAGAGTTCTACGACGAGACGACACAGACCTATTTGATGGATGGAAAAAGACTCACACCTACAGAACTGAGCGAGTATTACGAGGACTTGGTGGATAGATATCCGATGATGCTCATTGAAGATCCCTTCGACGAGGATGCGTTTGAAGACTTTGCCCGGATAACCTCGCGGCTGGGCGCCACGACCATTGTCGGCGACGATTTATTCGTGACGAACGTCGACCGACTTTCCGAAGGGATAAAGCTAGGAGCAGCAAACGCTCTGCTCCTCAAGCTGAACCAGATTGGGACAATGTCGGAAGCTTTCGATGCTGCGACCTTGGCATTTCGGAACGGCTATTCGGTAGTCGTTAGCCATAGATCAGGAGAGACCGAAGATGCAACGATTGCTGACGTTGCGGTTGCATTGGGCTCAGAGTTCATCAAAACCGGTGCACCGGCGCGGAGCGAACGCAATGCAAAGTACAATCAGCTCTTACGGATTCAAGAATTCCTCGGAGATGCGGCCTCATATCGAGGTCGAAATCTGCAGACTTGACCCACCCGGAACACCTTCGCGAGGGAGGCACAAAAAGAGAGGGCGGGATATTGCACGAGAAAGACCCTATTTTTGCTGTCATTCAGCCCGAAGTGCGATTTCACTCTAGAGAGCTCTGCATATGGTTTCAGCCGACCCGGTGACGCTCAAGCAGATACGTAATCTCAAACTACTACGGGTGAGCAGGCCCTGTAGCAACAGGTCCCGGATACCTGGCAAAAGGCAAGTAATGTTAGCGCGCGCTCTATGAGGGGGGAGCGAGCCGAACCGCGTGCATAGTGTGGAACAAAAACCTGGGACTTAAGCTTCTTAGCGCCCATTGCACCGCATGCTTGTTGTACCCTCCCAGTCAGTAGAGTATCTGCAAAAGCCGTGGTGCCGTGATTTCAGATGGCGGGCCATCGATTTCGTCTGGAAGAGACATTATTTCGCTGCGAAACGCTTCCCACGTTTTTTTCTGACGCGCTCATCAAAAAGTAGTTCATCGCAGGTGACAAATATTAGTTTGGGAAATGTCGAGGGTCTTCATAGAAAAAGCAAATGGCGCCACGAAGTACGATTTTGCTGCAAGGGCACTCGATCAATTCAGCGATAAGATCGCCTCAGCGTCGTCCATCTTCATCAAACCGAATCTCGTTTCGAAAGAGCCATACCCAACGACCACAGATCCGCGGCTTCTCGATAGGGTCCTAAAGTACCTCTCAGACCACCGCCTAACGGTAGGAGATGGACCTGCATTTGATGCCCCCCTGAACGCGTTTTTCGATCGAAAGAAGCGAGGCGTGACTACGAATCATCCGTTGAAGCGTGTTTGCGATGAACGCGGGGTTGACTTCGTCAACCTAAACAAGGGTCCGTTTGCGAAAAAGCGGAGCGATCGTGGGTTTACCGTCTCTCTGTCAACGGTTCCTGGGTCGTTCGATTTAAAGATCTCACTGCCTGTGCTAAAAACGCACTTCATTTGCACGCTGACAGGAGCCGTGAAGAACCAGTTTGGGTTGGTTAGACCGACAGAACGCGTCCGCTTGCACGCTAGCGGCGCGAATCTGCACAAAAGTATCGCTGAAGCGGCGGTGCTCGAACCGTTCGACATATTCATAGTCGATGCAGTAGAGACACTTCTCAATGCTCAAGAGCTCCGTCACGGTGGCAGGAAAGCGGATCTCGGCTACGCGCTTGCGGGAACGGACCCCGTAGCAATCGACTGCGCGGGTCTCGAGCTTTTGAGAACGGTCGACGGAAAGCTGGCGGGCAAGACCATTGATAACATCCCCCATCTGGCTTTTGCAGAAAATTATGGACTGGGGGAGAGGCGACACGCATGTTTGGGGCTAACGGGGACTTAGACTTCTTTTGGGTGGAGAGATACCGGCCGCGATCGTTCGAGGAGATTCTGGGCCAACCGGTTGTCAAGGTTCAGCTACAGCGAATTGTCGACACCAAGAACTTGCCGAACCTGCTCTTCTTTGGCCCTCCGGGGACAGGCAAGAGCTCTGCAGCCGAAGTTGTCGCAAGAGAGCTTTTCGGCGACGAATGGGGGGGGAACTTCGCAGAGATTAACGCCTCAGACATCTTTGAACAAGGCCGGAAGTACCTCGAAGCGTCGCGCAGCTTCGCGCATTTTTACGATGAGCGTAAGGGTGTGCTTGATAATTTCAAGCTGATCATGAACCGGCTCGCAGGAATCGCTCCGCTAGCTGCGCCGTACCGAATTCTGTTTATCAACGAGGCCGAATCCTTGACGCGAGACGCCCAGCAGGCTCTACGAAGAATAATCGAGCGGTACAATAGGACCTGCAAGTTCATCCTGGCTACCGCGCGTCCGTCGCAAATTATCATACCCGTTAGATCACGCTGCCTGCCACTGCACTTCACACAGCTCCACGCTGACACGATGCTCGACGTTCTGCGACGAATCGCAACAGAAGAGGGCCACGCTTTTTCAGATGAGTGCGGCCGTTCGATTGTGGGCCTCAGTGAGGGCAGTCTTCGAACAGCGCTGACGCTGCTCCAGCTCGTAGCAGAAGGCGATTCTTCTCAGGCCCATCGGGTCGACTTGAACGTGCTCGCCAAACGCGTCCACCCTAAAGGGGTTTCAGAACTGTTGCAGCTCGCCCTACAAAAAGATGCACCCAAGGCTAGGCACGTGCTCGATCGCCTGTTGCTCGAAACGGGTTTGAGCGGCGGCGAAATTATCGCTCAAATGCGGATTCAAGCCCGAAGCATGTCACTAACTGAAAAGGCACTCGCTGAGCTCCTCGTAGTTCTAGGCGACGCGGAGTATGCTCTTCAAGATGCGCTAAACGAGAGAATTCAGCTCGAGGCGCTCATCTATGACATCGCCTCCGCGGTGTCTACTACCAGCTAGTGCTTCGAATCGGCGCAGTTGACCTTAGAAAGTGCCGCGTCGCGGTCCGGCACGCCGACAAACTCCACTTTTTTATCGATAAGCGTAGTTGGAACGCTTCTGATGCTGTACTGGCGAATTAGTTGGAGGCCCTCCGGCGTATAGACCTCAATGTCCTTGTAATCAAAATCACAGCTCTGCTGCAGTTCCTCCCAGAAGCTTCTCACTAGCGGGCAGACGGGGCAGCCCTTGTGAGTCAGCAATATTACTTCTGTCATTTCGTGCTCCACCCTTTAGTACGCGATTACTTGGATATGAAACTTTCACCGAGAGACACGCGCGTAGCCGCGTAAGACCGGTTCGAAGGCGGAACAAGTCAGAGTTTTTGGCTGATAACTCGCTTGATGGCTTCCAGCAAGCGCGCGTTTTCCGCCTTTTTCCGAACCGCTATCCGTATATAGTCGTCTCCAGCCAATCGAAACGAGTGACAATCGCGTACCAAGAGTCCATTCTGTCTCATCTCACTAGCAAAGTCGGTCGATGAAAGAGACGTTCCCGCGACATTCACCATAATGAAGTTCGCGTCGCTTTCGAGCGGACGCAGCCCCGGTATTTCTCTGAGTTCACCCGCGAGCAAGCGCCGCTGCGCAGCTATTTTCTCGCGCGAGGCATCGAGATAAGGCTTGCAATCCTTAAGGAGAGCAACCGTGACCGCTTCCGCTATGGAGTTGAGGTTCCACGGAACGCGTATGCTGTTTAATACCTTCGCAAACTCGGGGTTGCATATACCGTAGCTCGCCCGGATTCCAGGGATCGCAAACGACTTAGTGAGTGATCTGAGGACAAGCGCATCTTCGAGATTCGCAGCCGCGACGCTTTGCCTCGGATCCGACAGTTCGATGAAGACTTCATCAACGAGCAGGAAAGCGTTAGCCGCGTGACATTTGAGCGCGATATCGGTTACCGTTTCCTTCGCAAGCACTTTGCCGGTGGGGTTGTTCGGATTGCATAAGAAGACCATTCGCACGTCTTCCTCAGCCAAGGCGCCGAAAAGGTCTCGTTTGAATGCATGCTCATCCCACGCAGGGACGATCAAGGGCTCAGCGGCGCTCAAACGGCACGCGAGCTCGTACTCGCCAAAAGTTGGAGCGGGAACTATCACTTTGTCGCCTTTTTGGAGAAGCGCCCACGCACAGAACCGTATCAGTTCGACTGAACCGTTACCTGGCACGATCGCGCCAGAGGGCACCGCGAGGTACTCGCCGACGGCTTCTCTGAAATGCCTGTACGTGTGATCGGGGTAATGATAGGCCCCCTTCAGGGCCTCCTTGACCGCGGACTTGGTGCGCGGGTGCAAGTACGGGTTAATGCTTGCACTGAAGTCGAGCACGTACGGCATTGTTTCTGAGGCTTCTACAATTCTACCGCCGTGTTCACAGGGCGTTAGATTCCTCAGATCGTCTCGCACGGTAACTCGCATGATCAAGAGCAGTTACACCTGTGCTCGAGTAAGAAACGCCATGAGCTGCTTTCCGAAGAGCGTACTCAGCCGTCCCTGTGGAGCCGATTTCTCGTCATAATGCTGCACGTCGTCTGCCTTCACCCCTGCCCCACAGACCGCTATGGGCACCTCAGTGGTCATGTGCTCGTGTGTCACACACGAAGAACCGTGATCTGAAAGGAGAGCAAGGCGGGTTTGTGCGATGTCCGTGCGTTCGAGCAAATAGCCAACCATTGCATCAAGCTTCTCAATTATCATGAGTTTTCCTTCGACGTTGCCATCGTGACTGGCTTCATCAGTCCCTTCAATGTGGATTAGCACTATATCGTAGTTATCCAGGTTTTCGAGCGCAATTTTACCTTTTGCTATCGTATCTGTGTCGTATTCTCCAGTCGCACCCGGCACGTCGACAAGATCCATGCCGGAGTACTTGCACACGCCCTTTATGACCGGCGCAGCTGCAACGCAGAGGCCTTTACCATACTTCCTCATAGTTGGATTGAGCCGGCTTATTTGTCCCGCAGCCCAAGGCATGACGACGTT
>DASPOC010000111.1:0-3362 GCA_035626195.1 Bathyarchaeia archaeon
CCCACCGCGAAAGACGTGGACCCCTGCTGAAGAGGCCCTGTTCAAGCCGATCGACCTCTACAGAGTACCACTGGAGGAGGCGGGGGCGATGCAGCTGAGGGCGATCAAGCATACGTTTACACATCATTACACGCTGAATCAATTTTACCGCAAGTACAGCGAGACGAGGGGGTTCACCCCTGAGGACATCAGAACTTGCGATGACTTGGAGAAGATCCCCCTCATCCCCGACCTCACCTTTAAACAGCACCCCTCCGGGGAGGACTTCGCGCACTGGATCGCGAACATCTTCACGGGGGAGCTGCCCACGGTGGTCATCGAGAGCGCCAACCCGACGTTCGACGACGTGATCAACGCCTTTAATGCGGCAGGAATGGTGGTTACGTACAGCAGCGGCACGAGCGGGCGGCACACGGTGATCCCGAGGGACGTGCGGACGTATTTGACCCAGCAGTATGCGAACGCGAAGTTGCAGTCTTGTCTATATAATTTAATGGCGTTCGATCACTTCCTCCTGTTCTTCCCCAAGTGGACACAGACCAACCTATATATCGGCAGAGACAAGGCTCACAAGTCCGAAATGCTCAAGGACGTGGGCTATGCGCTGGACTTCGAGATAAGCGCCGACCTTACGCTGAAGGCGATGACCGCTAAGGCGCAAAAGAGAGGCACGCCACGGCCTGCCCAAGAGAGGCAGCAAAAGATTATCGAGATCGCCGTACAGTGGCTCGAGCGTTACGAGAAGGCCACCGATAAGATTGGACTTGAGGGTGGCCCTTTCCTCATCCTCGAATTAATGGAAACGCTCGAACGAGAGGGAAAGCGCTTTGAGTTCGGTGAAAGGGGAATGATCGGAACGGGCGGTGGCTGGAAGGTAAGCGAAAATAAGAGCATCTCCGCTGCAGACTTCCGCAAGCGCGTCGAGGAGGTACTGGGTATCCCCGAAACCAACTGCTGGGACTGCTACGGAAGCGTTGAGATGGGAGGCATGATGACTACGTGTCCGGAGGGACACTACTTCCATATGCCCTACACGTGGTTCAAGCCCCTCGTCCTTGATAAAAGCCTTATGCCCGCCGGCTACGGCGAGAAGGGACGCTTCGCCTTCCTCGACGGGCTCGCGGGAAGCTACCCCGGCTTCATCATCACCGGCGATCAGGTGCGGATGCTCGAGCACTGCCCGGTCTGTGACCGGCCGGGACCGGTGCTAGAGCCGGAGGTGCAGCGCGCCAAAGGACAAGAATTACGTGGCTGTGCTGAGGAGCTGCGAAGAGCCTTAGCACAGACGTTACAAGGAGGCACTTAATGACGCAAGTGAGCGAAATCACGGAGCGGAGTTCACAGGAGTCGCCGAAGCAAGATTATTTAACCGATTTAATAGCCAAGACGTTTTGAAGAACATTTCCGTGCTCCAGACTAGAATTACATATTGCGATCATTAACATGCAAAAGCCGGATGGGATAGCCAGACGGAACGAAGAATTTTTTGATTCAAGAGCCGAAACATATGACAAACGTTTTTGGTTTACTCACAAGGGACTGTGGAAATTCGTCTTTCTGTTGCAGTTAGGCAACAATCCATATCTTTTGGACCTTGGGTGTGGCACGGGCTGGGCTCTCCGGTATGCTGCCAACCGAACTAAAGGGCAAGGCGAGTTTTACTGCGTCGATAATTCATCAAAGATGATTGAACAGGCAAAGCCAAATCTCAAAGCTACGGCAACCTGCATTTTTACAAGTCAAGAGCTGAAGAGCCCCCCCTTCGACGACGACTTCTTCGATGTCGTTATATCTTCCAGCGCCATCCATCACTTTTCAAACCCCGAAAAGCCACTTAGAGAGGCGAATAGAGTGTTGAAGCCGAAAGGTCAGTTATATATTCTTGATGCCACAGCTAACAACGCCTTTATGAGAGTCGTCGACAGATTCACCCGCAAGATAGAGCCAGCCCACGTCAAATACTGTTCAACAAAGGAGTTTCAGGCCTTATTTGAAAGAGCTAGGCTATGCTATATTGCGAGTAAACGCATCATTCCTGCAGTTGAAGTTCATATAGCTGAGAAAGCAAATTTAAACGCTTGATGGCAATTTTGCTTCCGTCCGCCCTTGTAGCTTGGACTATGGGCAAGGGATGGACACACGCACCCACCACTAAAAAATTTAAAGCTGGTTTTGAAGACAATGCAACGCTTCGAGAACTGGGCCTGTTTGCACTGTCGGTTGCACCATCGCGTCGGCCTGAGGTACTTCTCGTTGGAGGTGCAATACCGCATACTCTCGCGAAACGGGGGGATCTCATACTCCCTCGGCGGGCGAACGTACCGATGAAATCGAACGTTTCATCGTCAAACGGCAGGTGTGCGGCATCTCCCTGTCGAAATTCCACCGCTGCCCCTGGGCCTGCTTCGCGGCGCTCTTTTGAGCAATCTCTACAGACGTTCCGCTGCTGTCCAATCCGACAATTGTATACTTTCCAAGTTTTGCAAGTTCTATTGCCAGATAGCTAGGGCCGGGAGCGACTTTGAGGATGGTCTCGTCCTCAGCTACGTTCTCAGCTATCATTTTGCCCCCTTTTTGTATTGTTCCAGCCTTTTTCAGGCCTGTCCGTTATACCGCTTGGAAGTAACGCGCTCCATTCCCATTTTCTCGCATCCTTTTGCGACCTTTGGCGACTTCTCTCGTTCGCTAGCGAATTCCGTACTATGCTGTGGGGGCGGAAACACTATTTTTTTCATACGTGTTACGCCTATCTATCAGAGACTCCTGCGAGCCTCGAGGAATGGGCCTGCATAATAAGCCACGTCCCAGCAGGCCTTTTCGCGCACAAGCAGTCGCAGATCCTTCTGCGCGATCCAACGCGAGGCTCATGCGCCCCTTTTTGCGCGGATCAGCAGCTCGAGACCGGGTACGGCGCAGTTTATTCACGTCCGCGTCGGCGATCACCGGACCGGCCGGGAGCACCCCTGCGCGGCCGCAGATGCGCTACACTTCATCGAAGGCCATATACAAGTACGCATCTGCCCGCATAGCGCACGAAAATATCCTTATCCGCACAAAGGTCTTTGGCATTGGGGTCGACGAGATGACAAGAGACAATTTGCTGATTTGACAGCAATGCCGTTATCAGTTATCAATTATCATTAATTTTAAATATTGTAGAAGCGACGCGGTTTACATAGAGTTATGTGACAAGCATGTCGTTGCGCCGTATCAGAGGTGACCAATTTGGAAGCGCCGATGGAAATCAAAGACAGAATAAAAAGATTAAATGAGCGCTTAGCCCGATACATCCCACCGCGAAAGACGTGGACCCCTGCTGAAGAGGCCCTGTTCAAGCCGATCGACCTCTACAGAGTACCACT
>DASPOC010000112.1:0-11170 GCA_035626195.1 Bathyarchaeia archaeon
CAAGTTCGTAGCCGAGTTCTTAGCGTTAAACAGCGTGAGCGACAGCTTGAGGAGAGGCACGGGGACGTGCATGCACATGAACTCCGTGTGGGTTGCGCTCTGCAGGGCAGCCGGGATCAAGGCGCGATATAAGAGCTTTAACATGCTGTTGCCTGACGAGTTCACGAGCTTAGCGTCCTCTATTGGAGAGAACGAGGCGATGACGGCGAACATGTTCAACAGGGGATTGCCCGAGATAGAGGGCGAGATCTGCATCGACGGCACGTGGGAAGTCGGACACGTGGCGATGCGGCCTGAATACCTTGCGTGTGGCTACCTTCCCATACCGAGGTTCGGGGAGGACGCGATAGGACTGACGTTTCCCCTCGCTCCGGGGGCGACGATCAAGCGCTATGAGTCCATCCCCCTGTGGATGTGGTTCGTAGTAAAGGTGATGATGTCGTTCATTCCTGCGTCGATGGAACGAGCCAATCTCGTCGTTTTGGAAGCTCTACTAACGGGAAGCCAGGTCATCGAGGAGGCCGGAGGACTGGAGGCGTACGACCGCGCGGCAAGAAGCAAGAGCGAGAGTCTCCCTGTGGACGAAATAGTACGTACAATGCAGGCGGCGATGCGCCCAGAGCTTGTGGAGTTTGAGGCGTGAGGCGTGAAATAAAACGGCACTTGACGCACTCAACAGATTAAAATTTAATGGGAACTTCACCCGATATATCCGCTTCGTTATCACGACTATGAACACAGAATCAGGATAAATTGCGACGTCTACATAACTATTAGGAAAGAAGCCCATTATGCGGTTTATACTCAAAAAACCGCCCTTTGGAGGCCACGACGCGGGTTCGAATCTCGCCCTCGGCCTTTGATTCTCTTTGTCGGCATCATTTTTGCTGGCGACGCACTCAAGATATTTAACACAAGATAACTGAATTAGTCGAAAAATGCGTCGTATAGATCATTTCTTGCGGCAATGGTTAGCCGCACTAACGCATTGTGTGATAAAGAGAACATTTGCCTGGTATGCTTTCGGGTCCTCAACATCCGCTCTGAACCACTTAGAGAAAAGCACGTTACCATCTATTATTTCGGGATCAAGCATTGCCGCTGCTCCTGGCACCTTCTTTAATTCATCGCGAAGGGCGCCATATCCTGCTTCGCGTACCATATGGTCGTATGCCGTTGCGAAACAATCCTTCCACTTATCGTCAGGCGCATGGGAGAGTATGAAATCTATGGTGCCCGTATTTAGGCCTAATCTGTAATCTGAACGACTTAAAACACTTAATATTCTTATATCTTCGAAATCATCCATTGCTTTACGCTCCATTTTGATTGCTATATTTGCTGTCAAAGTATTCGAAAAGGCCGCCCTTGATCACCTCGACCCAGTTGAAGCCACTTCTTCGTCCTCCTTTTGAGATTCTTCGAGATTGGCGTACCAGCCGGTCGGCTCATTGTTCTTAGCTGCCTCCTTAATGAGAGCGTAAGACCGCCTGATTGCCAGCAGCGCGTTTTTTATATGTGCTATACGGTTAAATAAAGCACGCCCCGCTTAGCGCCGCTCGCTTCCCCCACAAACATTCTTTCACGCTTTCCCACAGAATCGCTGCCTCACGCCGCCTTAAGAAACTACTCTGAGCAGTCTGAATCGGAGATGAATGTTATAGCAACGAAGGTAACTAGCATAAAAAATCGCGCTTGTCCATATCGACTTCGCTTCGGCCGCGTGAACACGACAAACGATCCGAATTGCAGCAAGTGTGCAGAGCGCCTCGTCAACGCCGTGAACAGCGTGCTTCGCCTCGGGATTAGCAGCAGCGTTAACTGAGTTCAACGCCCTTTCAATATCGGATACTCAGATCTTACACGTTCTCAGGCAGCGGATGCTTATAATGCTTCCAATCGATGCTGCTGACTCCGTGCGTCGTTACGTAAGCTCTTCATTATGTGAGCTCTGTATGACTGGTCCCCTGGATAATATCGCCGTATTGGTCAGCAAACTTTCCTCACGTCGCCTAAGCTAAAATGATTAGAAATTCGGCTGAGTGAAATTTTCTGCCCTTTCAGCAGGCTGCGCTAACCTATAAATGCATTGACAGAATAGCAGCGGTGTAATACTTACCCCGCGACTGAAGATCAATGCCTGCTGCTGCGTCGCATTGTGAGCTCCGGCAAACTTGCCTTGCTAAACTGCTTGAAAAATGTGTACCCAGAGATTGACCGCCATAGGTACCACCGTGATTATGATAACCAAGAGGACAAACAATGGCGTTATTTGTGCTTTCCCACTTCAAACAACAAAAAAAACAATAGCGTCTGTGATAGCGACGATGATGGTAGCTATAATAAGAACTCTCACAAAGAGGTTGACCACGGTTTTACTCTTTATATCTCGGCCTTGATGGCTAATTCAACAGCTAGATTCAACAGCTATTGGCAATATCTTGTTGCTTTATTCCATATTTTGTCAATACATCAAAATACGTGCAACATTTGTGTTCGGCCACCGGATGCCGACTAATCACACTAGATGGCAACAGGTTATGAGGTCCTCAGAACACCCAATGACAAAATCGAATTTAGCGACACAATCAGACTGCGAAATTGGCGATACCAATCTTTTACTATAGACTATACGTGCTCCGGCAGCCGATGCTTGTAAAATCGCCAGTAGACCCCAGAACCCCGTGCGTCACCACGTGGTTCTTGTTTGATTGATCCCACTGCACTATGTCACTCATCTGTTCGCAGAACCTCCTAAGGTCATCGTTCTGCGAAGCTTTTCGAGCGTGAGTCCTCGCTAACGGTTCCGTGAAATCTGGCTTATTCTTGGAAAGGATATCTGGTGGAAGGAGAACTCTTTGCCTGTTCAAGGCGTGACAATGTTGAACCAGAATTCAAAGTTGTCCATCAACGACAGAAATTCGATCAGTTTTTCCTGACTGCCCTGAATGCTCGCTTCACCAGTCGCCAGTTTATCGGCCAAGCTGGCCTGGCCCAGTACAACTTGGTCCAACGCAGCGCGAGTTGTGATTAGGGTGGCGTCGGCTTGGTTTGCTTGCTTGCCGCTGGCATAATTCAGCACCCCGTTTTCAACCATTAGCACGTACTGCTCGTCGATGTCCCTGAAGTTGACATTCAAGGTCATAATTTTGCCCTTAGCTTTAGGACCGATGAGTCGCACCGCTAGCAGGTCAAAGAACATATCCAGCGGGGTAGCCCTGATGACGTCTATGGCAACAGCTTTGGGGGCCGAAAAATCCGTAACGCCTTCGCGTAATTCTTTTGCCCCGCTCAGGTAGAAGTTGCGCCACGGACCAGGTTCAGCTTGATAGCCGAGCTGTTCTAGAGCATCAGCTTGTAAGGCGCGCGCTTCTTGGTTATCGGGGTCGGCAAACACCAGATGATTGACCACCTGGGCAACCCAGCGATAGTGCCCTTCATCAAAGGATTGGTGCGCTTTGGCCAGGAGGGTTTCGGCCCCCCCCATAAAATCAACGTAGCTTTTAGCGGAATCTTGCGGCGGCAGGGGGTGCAAATTTGCCGGATTTCCGTCAAAAAAGCCAAGGTAACGCTGATAAATGGCTTTCACGTTGTGGCTGATGCTGCCGTAATACCCTCGGTTGTGCCAAGCCCGGAGCAACTCTGGAGGCAGTTGGATGATTTCAGGGATTTCCAGCATGGTGTACCCCTGATTGGCCAGCCGCAGCGTTTCATCGTGAAGATATTTGTACATATCGCGCTGCTTTTTTAGGAAGCCAACACATGCGTCCGCCCCCCAAGTGGGCCAGTGATGGCTGGCAAAAATGACGTCATATCTGCCCGCGAAGCGATCAATGGCTTCGTCAATAAAGTATGCCCAGGCTTTGGAGTCGCGCACTTGCGCCCCGCGCAGGGTGTAGAGGTTGTGCATGGTATGGGTGCAGTTTTCGGCCATGCAGAGCGCCCGGTATCCGGGGAAGAGGAAGTTCATCTCAGCCGGAGCTTCGGTGTTAGGGGTCAGTTGGAACTCTATTCCTAGGCCGTCAATCGTCATTGTTTGGCCCGCTTCGGTAATGTAGTCGGTTGGCTCAATAAGTGTGACCAACCCGGTGGATGTCGTTTGCCCCAATCCGGCGCCCACTTGCCCTTTCTCGTCTTTGGGCAACAGATTGCCGTACATATAGCTGGCGCGTCGGCTCATTGCGTTGCCGGCGATAATGTTTTCGCTGATGGCGTTCTCCAGAAAATGCTCCGGGGCAATCACTTTGATTTTGCCGGCTTTGACGTCTTCTTCGGAGATAACGCCCTTGACGCCACCCCAGTGATCAATGTGGCTGTGGGTGTAAATAACGGCTACTATCATTTTTTGACCAACGTGCCGATAAACCAACTCCATAGCAGCCTTGGCGGGTTCAGCAGAAATGAGCGGGTCAACTACTATGTATCCTGTATCAGTTTCAATGATGCTCATCACGGATATATCAAAGCCGCGAATCTGGTAAACGCCGTCGGTTACTTTGAACAGACCGTGAAAGAGCGCTACCAGGCGAGATTGCCGCCACAAGCTAGGGTTTACCGTCGGCGGGGCGGTTTCTTCCTCAAGAAAGGGGTACGCGTTTAACTCCCAAACCGAGCGACCATTGGTGTCAGTGATGGCCGGCTCGTTCAAGCTGGCAATGAAGCCGCGGCTGGCAAATTCAAAATCCTGGGTGTCGTCCCAGCTCAGTTCGTTGAGCAGAGTTTTATTGGCTGCTTCGGTAAACCTTGTTGCGTCTTTCCGGTTCGACATGATAAATTCCCACAGGTTCAAAGCACGTCATTAGTTTTTCTTTTTTTCGCCGCCAGATTCCGAATCCCGAAACAACTGTGGGTGCAGCTGAGGCGTCTTCATAGACTCTAGCAGTCAAATTCGACATCTCTCCAATGCTTCATATGGATATCAAACACCGGGGTGAGCCGGGAATTCTATAGACGCCAGTCAACCGCCAAAACACCATGCGTGAGTATATAGTTCTTGTTTGATCGATCCCACTGCATTATGTCGCCCATTTGTTCGCAGAATTTCCTCAGATCTTCGGGCACAAAAGGGGCATCGCAATGTAACAGCGGCACTTCTCGTTGCGTTAGCCATCGTTCGAAAACAGTTGCTTGACATAGGTTCATCACGATTAGTACAAAGCAGAATGCCTGCCCCCCTTGATGCACGTGCCTTGAAAATAAAACGTTTCAGCGACGATGTGGAGGCAACCGCCCCACAAAGTCTGCAATGTGCGAATCATATCGTTTAGCAATACGTGTGATGACAAGGCTTATGACGATACCCACCGCCGCACCGCCGAGCAGGTCGGTGAAGTAGTGGAAGCCGAGGAAGACCCTGCTGAAGGCAATAAGAAGGGCCCACGCAAACAGAAAGGGAGCGACCTTTCGGTGATAATATGAGAGCGTGGTCGCAAACGAGAAGGCATTGGAGGTATGCCCGCTCGGAAACGCTGGATCAGGAAGTTGTGGCACGGTGCCTAAATCATCCGGACGTGGACGCGCAATGAGGAACTTGAGCCCGAACGTTACAGACATCGTGACGAGGAAGACTGCTGCCAAGACTAAAGCCTCCTTCCTGTACCCGCCGAGATAGAGCGCCGCCATAACGAGCATCGTAAAGAGCGGATTGGCGGTGAACGTAAACCACGTAAAGAGGGTGTTCAAGACAGGGTTGTCATTCAGTCCTCGGATGAAGTGGGTGACTGTATAATCAAGTCCGCCGAAATACACTGATGACGCTGGCAAATGAAGCAACGGCGTGCAAAAATCCATCAGCTCTCTGATGCAGCATCTGCGTTATAAGCTTAGCGAAGCGCTTGGACTTCTAACCAACCGTACTGCCGAGCAGTCATCCGAGAAGAGAACACTAACGCTGTTTTGAAGTCGGATGTATGATCGATGCCTTGATTTTATCCTGTATCTAAATCGGAACCTTTATTGTAACTAGTCTCGTTGCGTTTGCACGGGCACCCGTTCAAAAGGGAGGTAAAAGATGGCCAATCGGGAGTGGTGGGTTATCCCCTTAGTCATATTTGCGTTGATAGTAGCGGTCATAATCGTTAGCGCAGTTCTGTGGTGGGAATTTTGGTTAGGCTATTGAGGCAGATAAGCCATCACGAGCAAAAGACACTAGTTAACTAATGGAACGCCTGTTGGTAGCTCACTCAGACGACTGAGTGATCTTTATTCACTTGAAAGTCACGTCTCCCCAATACCGCACGTAGATGTAGTAGACATTCTCGGGCAGCGGATGCTTGAAAAATCGCCAGTCGACTCCTGAAACGCCGCCGTCATAATATAAGCTCCATTTGATTGATTCCGCTGAATCACGTCGCCACGCTGCTCAGCGATTTTACGCAGGTCACCGAGCACGAAATGCCCGTATGCATTAAAGGAATCTTTTTCCTCCTTGCATACTTCTCGTATTCGCGTGCAAAAATGCAGGTGTCATCTTTTCGATTTCTGCCGTCTAGAAGCGGTATCACCACGTCAACAACGCGAGGGTGTAATGGCACGTGTGCTGCGTTCTGATTTTGTGTTGTTGTTGCACTGAAGTAAATGGTGTCACGCGGCTTTATAAACTCGAAGGTCTTTTTTTGAGTAATGGCGAAAGGGACAATTGTTACCAACGTCAAGGACGCTCTAGCCGTAGGGTCAAATATTATGGAATCTGCTACGAACGAAATCGTCTGGCTTCTGCCGCCTGAGTTGTTGGTCTTTTCCGTTCACTTCGGTCTGCCAGAGAAATCCAAAACGCTGATAGAAAAAGGCGGACGTGTACGAGGCGTTTTCCATATTTCGCCTCCCTTTATCGAGCTGGCGCGCGTACTGTTGGACATTGGTGAAAACTTGCGCAATGTCGAGCACTACGAAGGAGTGTTCTTCCTCGTCGCGGATAAGAAGCAGAGCATAAGTTCAATGCACCTTCATACGGAAGATCTCGCGCTTGACGACGAGATTGTCGCTTTCTGGAGCGAAGACCCTAATTACGCTGATTACCTCCTGTCAAACTTTGAGCCAGCATGGAAACGAGGCGTTGATGCTCAAGAGCGGATACGCGAGTTGCTGGAGCTCCGATGATGGATGACGGTTCAGAATTCATCACCCGTCTCACTGGCTTCGGCCTCAGCGAAAGCTAGGCTCAACTCTATCTCTATCTGCTGAAGTATGGCCCAAAGACTCCTTCTCCCCTCGCTAAAGCTCTGAAAACGTGTCGTGAAGACATACACCGCACCCTCACCAGTCTCATCGAAAAGGGCGTGGTGCGCCCCTCACTTGATGCGCCTACCCTTTATGCGGCGGTGGCCCTCGACACCGCGCTTGAGTCTGTCCTCAAGAAGCAGGAAAGCGAATTTCGCGATATGGAGGCGCGAAAGCGTGAGCTGCAGGAGCTCGCAAAGCAAAGGCAGTTCCGCCCCTCGTTGAGGTGGCGACGTATAAGATTATAAAAAATCTAAAAGAGCTCGTAACCACGATGCTTCCCATCTTGACCTTGTTGGAGGAGGAATGGTTGTGCGTTATTCCTGCGCAAGCGGCAGTAGTCTTCTTTCAATTCGGCATGCTTCCGTTCACCCAAGAGTTTATCGAGCGGGGGGCAAGCAACTAGTCATTATCGATTTAACGTACCCCATCATCGGCACCATCCGCGAGTTGCTCGATATAGGCGGGGACATACGCCACTTTGGCAAACAGGGCTTCGTGTACACCGTGTTCGATAGGAAGATCTCTATCAGCGCAATTAACGCTGAACTCACCCGTTTCTCCCTTGATGAGCCGATGAAAGCGCTCTATGTTGAAGACCGCACCCACGCACGCTATCTCACAGCAACCTTTGAGACAATCTGGCAACAATCGATTCCTGCAGAAGAACGAATAGAGGATCGGGCTGAAACAAGGCCCTCCGACAGCAGAGAAGCTATCGAGTGACGTCGGACTCTTTTAAGCCCGAATTTTGGCGCATTATCGGGCAGCCACTCAAGCGTTAACATCTAGCAATTAGAGCTCAAGTCTTGAACAGCCCGTCTAGTATTTCATATAGATGTCATAAACCGTGGCGGGAAGCGGATGCTTATAAAATCTCCAACCGACTCCAGAAACCCCGTTAGTCAGTATGTAGTTCTTGTTTGACTGATCCCACTGCATTATGTCGCTCATTTGTTCACAGAACTTCTTAAGTCGCGCATCGTAAACTGAGTTTGCGCGTGCATTAGCAGGATCTTGAGCTGCAGCAACCACCTTTCACACGATAGTTGCTCGAAACTCATCCGCACACTGCTACACAAAAAGTTTTATGCAGAACTTGACACCCACTAAAGCGTGACCTGATTAAAAAAGATAATTTTGCTAAGTCAGGACAATATTTTATATCTGGGGCTCATAACATCGTGATTAGCGATGACCACTAACGGCGAGTTTATCCACCGCTTAACCGGATTCGGGCTCAGCGAAAAAGAGGCCCAGCTCTATCTGCAGCTGCTCAAGTACGGCCCGAAAACCCCTTCTCCGCTCGCGAAGTCCCTGAAGACATATCGTGAGGACGTGCACCGCACGCTCACTAGTCTCATTGACAAGGGGATGGTCCGTCCTTCACTCGACGCCCCCACGATCTACTCTGCGGTCGATGTTGACACTGCCCTTGAATCTGCGGTGAAACAGAGGGAGGCAGAGCTACGCGAGATGGAGGCGCGAAAGCGGGAGCTGACGGAGCTGTCCAAGCAGCAGCTGTTTCGTCCCTTCGAAGAGGTAACGACGTTTAAAATCATAAAAAGCGTCAAGGAGCTCGTTGCTGCCGCGATACCCCTTTTAGACTCGATGAAGGAGGAATGGCTTGTAGCCGTACCTGGAATAGCGACGGTTATTGCCTCCTTGTTCGGCATCAACGATGCCGCTGCGGCGTTGATTCAGCGCGGAGGCAAAGTTAGGACGATAATCGATGTCTCATATCCAGTTATCGATAACGTGCGAGAGCTGTTGCAAATCGGCGAAGACGTGCGCCACATCGATCAGCAAGGGATATCGTTTGTCGTGTTCGACCGAAAACAAAGTATTACAGGGCTTAGTGTCCCCGAGCGCGTCTCACTGAGCGCGCCGATGTCAGGCTTGTGGACTGACAATCCTACGTATGCCGCGTATCTTGTGATTACGTTTGAGATGCTATGGGAACAGTCAGTTCCGGCAGAAGAACGAATACAAGAGCTCTTAGAACAAGGCCCCGCGAAAGCACAGAAGACACTGGGCGGTCAGCCACGCTAGCACTAAAATCTCACAGTGAGGGCTCCGTAGTAAAAAGACAAGGCCCAAGTTTTTGATGTAAACGTTATAAGCTGAAGCAGGGAGCGGCTGCTTATGGTACCGCCAGTCCACTCTTGAGACGCCGTCGTAGGTATGTAATTCTGACTGATCCCACTCCAATATGTCGCCCTGTTATTCACAGAATTTTCTGAGATCGCTAGGCACGAAATGCCCGTCGCAGTATGAAAGCTGAAGCATCTGCTGCTTCAGCCATCGCTCGAACGATAGCTGCTTAAACATGGGGTTAGGTTTAGCTTGACTGTTTAGCGTCGGCACGATAGCGTCTCTCACCTGTCCGTGCAGGGGGCAGCAGTGCTGCATACGAATCTCTTAATTTTGCGCGATGGTTGGTGTATGATAACATGCTAACGCGCTGACGTCCATATCTGAAGGGCGAACGTGAACGCGATGATGAGCGAAAGCACGGTTTGAAATCGTGAGCTCGTGGGCGAGCGACATGGCGCGGACTGGAGAGCCGTCAGTACAGTTTGAGATTCGAACGCACTCGGCGCGTGCCGTGGCTCAAGGGAGTGGTAGGGAAGGTGCCGAATGAGCGCGGACGCTCAGTCCTCCCGAATGCGCCGCAGTACGCCGTGGTCCGCGTCAAGCTCGACGAGGTCGCCGGTGCGGAACGTCTGGGTTGCGTTGCGCAGATTGACCACCGTGGGAATGCCGTACTCGCGGGCTACGACCGCGCCGTGCGAGAGGGCAGCACCCACCTCGGACGCGAACCCGCGGATCGTCGCGAAGCCAGGCGTCCAGCCGACATCGATGACCGGCACGATCAGGATCTCGTTCGGCTGAACTTCGCTGGCTTCGGCCAGCGTCTGCGCGACACGCGCGCGTCCGCGAACGACGCCCCGGCTCACTGGCTTGCCGTGGAGGATGCCGTGGCCGTCTGGGAGTGGCGGATCGATTGGGTCGGCATTGTTGCCGCGGTAGCTCTCACGGAAGACCATCTTCGTTTGGATAGGCTGCACTTCCCGCCGCGCGAGCGCTCTCCCGGCGAGAGCTGAATCCTGGTCGCGCAGAAGCCTGCCGAGCTCTGCGTGCTGCAGGAAGAACACGAGGTCGTCGTCGAGCAGCAGTCCCTCGTCGACCATTTGGCGCCCGAGCGCTCGGTAGGCGCGCTTGAAGAACGTGTGGATCAAGATGACCTGCGATTTAGAACGCTCGCGGGCACGGACGCTACGGTGCCCGAGCCTCACGAGCACCCCCAGCGTCAGTGGCACGGCGCCTGTCTCCGCCTTGGACGGCGGTGTATGTCCCGCGCGCGCGGCGCGGACACCGGAGAGCACCGCCTCGACGATCGGCGTCGGATTCTCAGCCCATTCCTTCTCGCGCAGCTCGACCTCGCGCACGCCGCGATGGCCGTGACGTTCGAGGTACGCACCATATTCACGACGCGCCGGAGCGCTCGCCTCGCGACGGAGGAAGCTATCCGCCGCTTTTGCGTCGAGCGCGAGCAAGCGATCGAGCTTCGATCCGTCGTGTTCGACGAGTGCTGCGACGATGCGATCGATGCCGGCGGCGATGTCGTAGCTCTCCACGTCCTCGGCGCCCGCGAGCAGCCTCGCGACCTCGGCATTGTCCTCCTCTGTTGGTAGCTTGCCCTTCGCAAGAATCTGGGGCAGCGCGCCTACAATCGACCCCGGGAGCAATGAGGAGCCGAGGTGCTGATACCAGGCCTCGCTCAGCTTCGGCAGCTCGCGATCGATGGTGGCGTAGGTCGCGCTCGCGTCCTCGCCGGGCACGAGATCGATCGAAGCGATGAGCCGATCGAGCTTAGCGACGTGCCTGCCGAACAGCATGAAGTTTACGTAACTAAGACCGTTCCGCAGGCGTTCTGACTGCGGAGCCT
>DASPOC010000113.1:0-57516 GCA_035626195.1 Bathyarchaeia archaeon
GTCAGCGACACCGACCTGCGCCCGCCGCATCCCATTAAAAAGCTTGAAGATCTAGGTCCGATTATAGATCACCGTCCGCATGTAGACCTCCAGCCGCCCACCGCTGAACCCGAACCACAGCTCACTGCTGAACCCGAACCACAGCCGACCGCTGAACCGGAACCACAGCCCACCCCTGAACCCGAACCACAGCCCACCCCTGAACCCGAACCACAGCCCACCGCTGGACCCGAACCACAGCCCACCGCCGGGCTCTCTCCGTTCGTCCTCCCCGTCAGCGACACCGACCTGCGCCCGCCGCATCCCATTAAAAAGCTTGAAGATCTAGGTCCGATTATAGATCACCGTCCGCATGTAGACTTCCAGCTCCCCCCCTTGGAACCGTCTCCAAAAGTGGCCGTTGCCAAAGATACAGACGTGCGCTCGATGGAGGAACCCCTCCGCGTCATAGGCAAAGACGACCGCATTGTGTTGGAGAGCGGCCTTTTTAAATCACACGCTCCACGGGAAAAGCAGGCCTGAAGCGCAGTAACTGCAATATCAACGTGTAGCGTTGAGCGCCGAGGAAACAACGCTAGCAAGAGTACGTAGCGGTCATAGATTTGCCGGGCCTATATCGTACATCAAGATGATGAGTCTGTGAGCCCTGCGGTGTAATCGGTGCGCCCGATCCGAGGCGCTCTGCCGTAATTTTTGACCTAGCATACTTTTTGCCGCAGCAGGAGGCGGAGTTCGGGGGCAATCCCAGCTGGGGAGAATTGATCTCTTCTTGCCAATATGTTGTCTTGTTGGCAGCTGTAACGACCGATAGGTTTCGTTTCTAAGACGTCTAAAACAGCACTCTTCACGTCATCGTAACTCTGGCACAGGTACCCGATGTCTCCCATCTTGTTGAAGTAATATTCAGAGAGTGGGGTCTTTAGTGCGATAATTGGCTTGAGATGTGAAAATGCGTCCAACATCGCAGCAGTTCCATTCAATTCGTAAGCACTCGCCGCATGAAAAAAGAGGGCATAATCGACGCGTTTAGCATATTTGTCATACTCCTCTTGAGCGAGGGGCTCGTCAGGGGCGGGGATATTGACAGACGTATGCTGCATCTCTTTGAGCTGCTCGTCTCTTATATCACCAATGAGAACAAAAATTGGCCGATATTTTGTTCTTGTAGAGCTTACGTCATTTGCCAACTTGAAAAAAATGTCCGCTCCCTTGCGCAAACTCGCGTGACCATAGAAACCAAAATGAATGGCATCATCTTTGAACGGTTCGCTGCCGGCAAAATCGGCAAAGACATAAGGGGTGTCTATCGGCGAAATGCAGTTTTGCAGACGTGGCAAGTAATTCTTCAATCCCAGTTCCATAAGGGGCGGGGGTCCGGGGAGTAAGTAATGTATTTGCGACGTGTTGCCTGCTAGAAGCCAGTGTCGATATGAAAGAAACTTAGGTGTCAGACGCTTTGGTTGAGGCGTGCTGATTTTGTCCTGCAGATCGTGTAGGACAACAACACAGGAGATCTGAGAAAATTCTCTCAGCATTACTTTGATTATGACGAGATCGTTCCTATGAGCTGCTGTGCACAACACTATTTGGCTCGCCCGATTTTTGTTGGCCAATCTAAATATCCGCCTGTACAGGGCTAGCTCCTCGCGGAGCGCTGCAAAGGGCACGCGCCGACCTCGTTGCTCTTCGCGCAGGGCTCTATCGGGAAGTTCGACTTCGATAAACCTGACTGTAGCGACGCGCGTATCGACACCCTTCTTGACAGCGTTTAAATGCTCGCGTTCCGCACAAAATATCAGCTGCTCTTCAGGGAAAGCCTCAGCGACCAAAGCAACCAGGGCTGCATTGAATTGCGCGTGCCCAAAACCGCGAAAATGCAGTTCGCATATAACTATCATAAGCTCTCTATATCATTAATCGGTTGATCCATCGATTGCGTTTTTTCATCAACTCTGCTTTGTGATAATGTCGGTTTCATTAACACATTGAAAGTGGTTCCAGCCCTTGAGCTTTCCAGATGCACGGACATGCCTTGATTTGCCAATATATAGTTAACGCTGCAGGGAAGCCCCATCTACCAGGAAGCTTGCCTGTCAGAATATTTCAGTTCACCAGCAAGCCTCGGCATCCGCCCGAGAGACCGTCTTACAATTGCCAAGCCAAACGTCCAACCCCAATCAAAAAGGCGTTAGAAAAAGCGATCAGCCAGAATCTCTTCAGTTCCGATGCCGCAAAAAAGATAACAATGACCTCGTTCCATTTCCGAACGAGCTGGTTAGCACGCTCATAGAAGTGGTTTCATTTTTGTGCAAGCGTCATACGGCTCATACCTCAACAAACCATTGAATCACATGGCACTTGCGTGTTTATTGGTAAAGAAAGGCAAAAAAACCTACGTCACATAATTACAGCAAACCCAACTTTCGCTCCACGCGTATTCTTTGCTGATCAATCCTAAGCCCTTCTCATTATTCCTTTACCACTTCACACCATATGTTTTCGTAGAAGGTTTTCGAAGAGAAGATCCTAGAAAGAAGAAAGACCGCGCGTTTCGCCATCTGACTGTTCCATAAATTTATACCCACTGTCGCATTTATCTTGGTCATCTCTTTGTAGCTTCGGATCTTTCCCCCACTTAAGCGCACGATATTATTTACTTCTCCTTGTGAAAAACCACAATGTTGATGAGTTTTGTCGAGTTGATGGTATTCAACAACTCCGCGTTCCCAGAGCGCCTCATTTCTTTTCGGAACGCATAAAAGGACATTCTTTTGGCAACTCTCGATAGATTTACTCAATAGAGCACATGGATCTTCTACGTGCTCTAACAACCAATACAAAACCACGGTGTCGATTTTTGGGAAGGTAACCGTCGTTGCATCGTTCGTTATGAGCTCAACGCCCGCCGGGTACGCGTAATCATCGTACCGTTGTGCGTCAATGCCAATGTATTGCCCTGTCCATTCTCTTTGGCTTAAGAAGTTGTACAATCGGCACGTGCCGCAGCCCACATCAAGGATATCTCCTTTTTGGTATTCCAGAGCCAAGAGGTCGGCTTCGTATGTAGAATGACCTGCTTTCCACCCAAAATCGAATTCTTTCTTGACTATTTCTGAGCAGTCGTTCTTGATCATTTCTTACGCGCCAGCATTCGAATTGCTTCTTTTGATTGGCCTAATATAAAACCATTTAACTCGGCTGCAGTTTTAATGCTTCTGGGCCTGAACGTGCAAACATGTTGCCATCGTGAACTCGATTTTTAGCCAGGGGTTTTTGCTATGTCGAAAGACTGGTATTGCTCCACCCGTCAGCGAACTTGAAATCATTCACGACGAGTATTCCAAAATCATATCTTGCAAGATTCTGCTTTTTGTAGACTACCGTAAAATGAACGATGCATTTTGAGCATAAGGGCTCTTGCCAAAGATCCCCGTTCTTGTTTGCCGAACGCGTCGTTTCCGAGTCGTTTACTGAAGCTTTTTCCTCGGGGTCGTCCTGCGCGGTCAATGATTTCCTCCTCTGACCAATCGCTCAAATCATCGTCGCGTTCAAGAACCGCAAGTTGCTCCATAAGCTTATCAGATACCCAGACCCATCAGAATCTATTTGGGCTATAAATTTCCCTTTTGCCGCTTCGATGGTCGTAACAGGATCTCAAGATGCCCAAATCGCTTCGTGAAATTACGCTAAGTCGCGCATCGTGCTTTGCATTGCGTTCGATAACCCGCTTCGCTGCGTCGGCCGAGACACCATTCACTATGACGAGTTCGAGGTATTCGAAATCCTGCCTTAAAGCACTCTCGATGGTCTCGCCGATGAACCGTTCGCTTCAGCGTTTGCGCACAAACGCTACGGCACGATTGTCCACCACTATGGCCCGCTTCTCACGCATAGATTGCAATCTGTATTACGTTGCCGCTCCTTGCGCTTCTATGATGTTGGAAATGCGACGCTTTCTTGGCTTAGCGGTATATGTTGTTTACAGCGACAAGGCAGAGGATGTGCGCGACCAATAGTGTCAGGACAACGTCGAACTGCCATTCGGCTCAATGGTAAACTGTTGTAGCTGCTTCTACAGATACTTTTAGAGCGGGCGTTAGGCACTTTATTGCCCTTGCAGATGGTGCGATGGCCCTACACTGTGTCTCGAAACTCTTACGTCTTAAAGGTGAAGTTATAACGAGGTCGTTTGCTTTGCAGCAACGACGAATGCTATATTCTGAAAAATTCAGTGTCAGTTTTTCAGATCGTTGATCAATCGCTTTGTTTTCATTTTCTTGCTCATATGCGCGCCCGCCTCATTCGGTGACACTTCGTGCCGTTGATGTCTCGCGGTGCGATACCACAGTTGCCCCATTTGAAGAGCGCAGCAAAAAGCACGTTGCGTGCAGAAAAATCTTTTTCGGGCATCGCTTAGACATTAATGAGCGCCTAAAAGGCTAACCGAAAGACACGGCACTTGCGAAGCGCATTTGAAAGTACACAATGCTGAAACTTTTATAGTCTATTTTTTAAGCTACTTCAAATAAGCTGCGTTAATCAGAGCCCTTGTAAATATGATATATGAGTTTAGTCTCCTGGATCGTGAAACCCCGCAGCGCAAGCAAAATGGCAAAATAGATAACTGCGGCAAGTGCGATCGATACAACTATGCTGAAGAACCCAGAGGGATTCCATAAGAGCAGAAACAAGGCGATAACACCCGAGCCGCAAGCACTCTTCACAATGAATCTGCCGTTCACGTTAAACGTAAAGTATCTAAATGAATAGACTGTAATCAACACGAAAGCGAGCAGGAAGGCGAGGAAAGTAGTTATTGCAGCACCTACGACGCCTAAATACGGGATGAGTACTATATTCAGACCGAAATTCAATGCGGCACTGAGTATCCATATCGTGCCGATGATCGCAGTCTTCTTTTTTAATGCGAGTATCATGATAGTCACTGAGCACGCTCCAATGAGCGCAGTTCCCGCGGCAACAAACGGGGTGACTAAATAGCCGTTTGTCGCGATCTCCTGCGTGGTTAACACAAGCAAAATCGGTTTTGATAAGACGGATAAGGCAACCACGCACGGCAGGGCAATTCCGATATAGTACTTCAGCGAGTACGTCATGATCGTGCGCACATCGGAAATCTGGTTCTCGTCGTAGTGTTTTGAAAGAATCGCGGGAAGCAGCGTCCCAAACGGTGCTGCGACCATGGCGATGGTAGTTCCCGCGGTGTATCCTGGCGAATAATAGCCCACCGCTGCGGTACCTAAAAAAAAAGCAATGAGATAACGATCGCTTGAATTTACGATCCAACTCGAAATACTCCCTGGGACTAATGGCACGCCATAATTGAGGTACTGCCTTACGTGCGTAAGCTTGGGGATAGCAAGCCCGATCTCAGCGACGATGAGATACATCATAACGGAGAACACCACGAGCTGCTCGATTAAGAGCGCAATCACGGCGCCTTCCAATCCGTACCCTGAGAGGACAAAATAGGCAACGAGGGCCGTCTCCAAATACGCGTTAAAAAGGCTTAACCAAGTGTACCGTTTGATCTGCTGGAATGTCACAAAATATTGCAAAACAAAAGAGCTCAGGCAGGCGATTAACACGTTTGGCGCAAGCAGCAGGGCTGTGGTGAGATTGTTTTGAAACAAGCTTGCCGCTATTTGTGGCGCAAACAAAAGAAACAGCCCGGAAAGCGTCAAACTCACGACCAAAACGATGCAGCCCATAGAATAGAACAACTCTTGGATGTCGTGTTTGTTCGTCGCCGCGGCGCCAAACCGAACTATTGAACTTTGTAGCCCTAAAGCCGCAAGGGTGGGCAACAGGCCGAGCGTAATCAGAATCAAAGCAAAGGCACCATAATCAGCGATAACCAGGTTCCTTGTTAGGATAGGAAGCAGAATGATATTGCTCAGATAAACTAGAGGAGTTATTACTGCGCTCAATCCTATTCGCCGAACAGTGAGTGTGTATTTTCCCATTTACGTGGTTCTTCTGCGAATCTGCAGGACTGTTGCTCGGCCGTTTTTTTGATCTGTCGATGCCTTGTAACGCTAGCGCTCGGTCACAAAAACGGCAGACTTGACCTTTGATCCGCCTTAGCGTGGTTCTTTAATCGTCTTTTTTTCACTATTTGTCGCACTTCGCGGGAAGCCCTTTCAGAAAGGAATTCAGATAGCGCGACATTTATAGCTTCGTCACGAAATTCGTTGGCGCATTTGACTCTTCATTCTCATAACAGTCAATTTAACAAATACTCATTGGTTCAGTACTAACCTGGTGCCGAAACCTCTTCGTAAAAGGAACGGTCGGCGCCCTTTCCTATGAGCAATGGGATAGCACGCCGGCCTGGTCTGCGTCGACGTCGCTCGCCGGAGTTCTGACGTCAGGCTCCGCTGCCCCGTCTCAAGACACAAGGTGATCACCGTCTTTGTGCGCAGCAGCGACGGCACCCTTTGTCGAGGAGGCGCGAATGAGCGCGCCTCATAGAGCGCCTGGGCCTATCTCGCCGGGCAGATTGCTGTCGGCTCAGGCGACCGCGCCGATGATAATAAGCGGCTTTGCTTAGGGCTGCTCCGACGCCTGCGCCGAGGCCTACACCGACACCCTGGCCGCCGTAATGGCACATTAGGCGGGTCAATCGGCTTGCCTCTTTTTTTTGTCTTTGAGCGTATTAAGGCCGCTGCTCGACGAGGGAGTACTCCTTTATACCGCGTACATTACTGTTCATTATTCGATTCCCAGCGTTTGAAGGGCCCCGTTCACGACTCACGCGCAACTTAGTTATGGCGGCCACGCGCAAACCGCAACCTTTATGGCTCTTCTTCTGCGTGTAGGGATGGAATCCTAGAGGTACTTTGCCACATTAAATTGTTTTCACATGTTCGCGGAAAAGATGAAACGTAAACGCACAGCGATCGGCGTTGCCTTAGTCACTCTGATGCTCGTCTCGCTTTTTGCTGTGGTTAGCAGTCAGGCGAGCGTGAGTGGCCGAGCGAGCGGAACGACTGCACCAGTTGCTACGAACCTGGTCGGCAGCACGATGACGGGCACCGGCCCCGCCGCGAGCACCTCGTTTACTACTGGAGAAGCCGAAATCTTTGCCGTCGACCCCAGTGGTACTCTCTGGAACACGTCGATAGGGCCAAGCGGTAACGGTACCTGGAACCCCCTCGGTGGCGCGAGCACCTCATCACCTGCCGCCATCTCCATGAACTACAGCTACTTCAGCGTCGACGTTTTTGTGCGTGGCACTGACGGCGCCCTCTGGGAGAAGCACTATCAGAATGGCTGGTCCACCTGGATATCACTCGGCGGGCAACTTGCTGCAGGTACCGGCCCCGCGGTCGCTTCTTGGTCAGCAGGTCGTCTCGACGTCTTTGTAGATGGCACCGACGGCGCCCTGTGGCATAAATGGTATAACGGCACATCGTGGTCTGGCTGGGAATCCCTCGGCGGGCAACTGACATCAGCACCCGCTGCGACTTCACCGGCCAGCGGTGCGATATACGTCTTTGCCCGCGGCACCGACGGCGCCATCTGGGAGAAGCCTTATAGCAACGGATGGTCTAGTTGGCGCTCTCTTGGCGGCCAGGTTGCTGCCGGCACAGGACCCGCCGTGAGCCAAGCCCTCTGGCTCTTTGTGCAAGGCACGGACCATCAGCTCTCGCGAATGCGTGTTGGGGGCGGTTCCGTCAAATCGACCGGCTTGGGCACCCTCGCCGGAGCGCCTCCCGAGGCGCTGTCCACCTCGTCACCGGGCGCCGTCGTCTCCACCACCGGCGAAACCCTGGTGTGCGTCAGCAGCGCCAGCGGGAAGGTCTGGTATTCCGGGGATAGTAATGCCAACTGGAATAACTGGGTGTCCGCTAGTAGCCCGCCCGTGATAATCCACCGTCCCACACTGACGCAGGGCATCGCAAACGACGGTACGTACTACTACGGCATAAGCAACACCGCGCTATACAAGTACGACACGAACTGGAAACTCATTGCAACGAACGGCAATGCTGCGGCTCAATGCGGCGGCAACCATATGGGGTCTGGCAGTGCCTATAATGGTGTCCTCTATGTGCCTTGTACCGCAGATCCCCCAGCACAGGAGCTTGCACATGTGGGGCTGTTCAATACGAGCACCTTGAGCTTTATAAAGGCGGTTAATTTGGCCCACCTAGGATTCTTTGCACCGACTGCCGATCAAATAAATATAGCTGCCGTCACTGTTAACCCCGATGCTGGTCTCCTTGCAGCACTCTCATATGGCCCTTATGGTAGCACCGCTGCTGCAGGCGCTTCAGTATTTACATATAGTTTAACAACGTTCGCATACAAGGGCTCCTTTCAGGCGTCAAGCAACCCCACAATATACAATCAAGGCATCAGCTACTATAACGGCCACTATTATTACGCATATGACAACCCACCGGTCGGTTCAGCCTCATCAGTAAATGGCGGCGTCGCGATAATGAATACTGATGGAAGCAATGCGAAACAAATAATCTCACCGTCTAGGATGATGGCTGGCGGCGGCACCGATGAGATAGAAGGCTTATGCATTACTAACGGCAATATTTACGTGCTCCGTGGCGACTACGTCTACATGTTCCCGACCTAGGCCACGTGGGGGGACAAGGGAAGAGCGCGATTAAGATTTAGAGTTACAGAGCGCAACCGTATCGTGGTTATATGAAAAAATGAACTGAACCGCGCCGCTCGCTTAAAGCGAGTTCGCATTATATCAACTGTGATCTCAATAAGGCAAACACATGCGGCGTGCTGCCCCTGCATGTATAAGGCCGGGGTTTAAAGCTGCATCTCCCCATCAGCTACACAACCAAGTCTTTCAAAACATCTGACAACACTTTTCGCTCAACAGATCCCATAGGAGAGGTATATAAGTCCCACTCGGCCCGGACCCCTCCCTTTTCGTTCCACCTCAACAAACCCTTACAAGCCAACTCTGCTATCAATTCGGATAAGGTTTTATATGATGCATGTTCTCGTCCATCAAAGCTTACGATAGTGTTAAATTCCTGACAAACTTGGGTCGGAGACTGCTCTTCCTCTTTACTGTAGACACAGCTTAGACCTTATGAGGAGGTGACAAACGGCCACTTCGCCGTGTCAAGGAGGCCTCAGGCAATCGCTGGGCCCGTCTCAGGTCGTCTTCTGTTACCGTGTTGTGACCCTCTTCCTGACAGTAATAAGCAGCAGTTGCAAGCAGATCCAGCGCATATCGGGCATCACCGTTTCGTTGGGCCGCAAGTGCGCCGCGCAAAAGAATAGTCTGCTTCAAGAGTGTTGGGATAAAAAAACGCCGTCTCGACACGGTATCTAGGATGGTCTTCAATTGGTTCGCATTATTGGTAGGGAAGGTCAACGTAATGTTCGGATGACTGATCCGAGCGTTCGTGATCAACTCAGGAATGTCTATTTGTTGGTGATTCCGACACTGCAATTCCGAGCAAAGCATAAAATCAAGGGCGTGATCGCGTTCGCTGGAATTCTAAAACAGTAACTATTGCTTGGTCAAAATGCTTGTCGCGCCGTATCCAGGGAATTCGTTGTATAACGAATCATTACAGTGTTTTTTTAAGGTGCCACCAAAGCCGCTGTTGTGTACAACAGTCATTAAAGCGATTTTTTGATCATATTATATACTCTTTCTGAGTTTTTACAATCTCGAAATTCATTAAAACGGTGGCAAATTTCCTTCCGTTGTGTTTTGTAGTCATCACATTGAAGATTGCGTTCCACAAACTCTAGGACCCCCTTCCAGTCTGTGGCTTTAGGGCCTGGCGTCACTTCATCATAGTCATAGAATAACTCTTGACCGTCCAAATCAACAAACTCGCGAAGATCAAAAGGAGCAAATATAATGGGCCGATCTAACAGCAAAAAATCAAAATAGACGCTCGAATAATCTGTAATCAGGAGATTGACACGTTTCAAAAGAGGATATATATCAGGCAATGCCGTGTCGGAAGGCGTAAAAATTCTGCTTTTTTGGTTGCCATATTCTGGATGTAGCCCTATTTCAGCTCCTCGCTCATGCACTTTCATTATTAGAATTGCATTTATCCGGGTGAGCAATGCTTCTACTTCGTCAATATCGAATCCGTAATCAAAAAGCAGATCCCTCTTTTGGCCAATGTCTTGGCGCCGCCACGTTGGCAGGTAACAAATCACAAACGTAAAATCAACTATACGTTTTATATTCTCAAGATACGGGCAGTTATCATCGGACCACCATGCGTCTAGCAATACATCATTTCGTGGATATCCCGTAACAACTACATTCATATTAGATCGAAAGGCTGGAAGTTCGTCGAAGGCGGATAACATCGTTTCTCTTGACTCTTGGGATGTCGCGATGGTAAGATCATAGTGTTCAGCCTCAAAGCCAAATATGCTAGCCATCAGGCTTCTCACGAACAGCCACAAACGAAGCGTGAGTTTATGATTCCTAAAGCGGTATTTACTGGTTACGAGCAGTTTCTTTAGTGGGGTGCCGTGCCAGAGTTGCACTACTTTTGCTCCTCTGATCAGGCTTCGATTGACGTCCCACAACGAAGTTGAAACGATTACGCATCCGGCCCGTAATGAGTGCAAAATACCCTCTAGGCTGCTCACGTGATACGCACAATATCCGTTCTCCCTCAGCATTTCGATGATATCTGTATTGCGCGATAACCAAACACAAGTAATATCGGGGTAGTTCTCTGTTACATAAAGAAAGAGGTATTTCGAATTATCTGCAAATTTCTGGCCGAGTGGGGACCCAAAAATCCATATATTTGGATCTTTATGGAAAAATCCTGAAGCAAAATACTCAATGTTGAAAGTAACGTTAGCAAGAGTGTGCTTGAGTTTCAAGTAACACTTATTCATAATTCCAAAAAAGATGCATTGGGCGGAGGTCTAATCGGCATCGAGCGCCTCTTTTGACGTTCTGCACCGGACGTTACGCTGTCCTTTCTATCAAACTTCGCCATCTGTTGGATACACGGCCACGTCCCATCATAGTCAAATCGATGCGATCGCAAGGCCAATTTGTTAATAAAGCTTTCGCATATAGTCTGCGCACGCTCTGTGCGCTCCTGGTAGCGGCTTTCTCATAGGCGGCACTCCACAACAATCGCGTGACAATCGTTACTCTCGGGTGCTTGTTTGGTCATTTTTGAGCCTGAGGCCTTTTCAGCAAGAAATAATGGATCAAATGGTAATTTCATTTTTTTGCTCATTAGAGCAGCCGAATTCACAGGTTGCCTTTTTTCGTTTTTCCATATAATGGTTATGATCTCAGTTCTCACGCACAAACTACTGCTCATATTCGTTCTTGTTGTAAAGCCACGTTCGACGGTTTGAATCGAAATTTGGCGAAAGGATCCAACTCTTCGCGAATTGCTGCTCGGAAGATAAACATATCGGCGGTCGGTTGATCCCGCCGGTGCAGCCAGGTACTGATGCGAGCGAGGCATGCAAAAATACCGGAGCATAATAGCTAAATTCGCGCGTGTGACAGCGCTATACTTCTCGAGGGTATTGTTGCATCAATCGTCGGAAAAGAGCAGCTATCAAGAGTAGAGTTTGCTTTGATTAGACTCCTAACGCGCTTTCGCGAGGCTTCACGATCATTTGCCCGCATCTTGCTGGTTTGATGCAAGGCGCACCTCATTCAAGAATGCACCGACAGAATTCTTCAACGCACCCATAAGGCCATTCGTTTCTGAGGTTCGATACGAGGCACTTCACGTAGGCATCCAACGTTTTTTTCGCGCATATTTCGCTTTTCATGGCGGATTTGATGAACAGCACACAGAGCGAATATACAAACGCGGTCGCAAATTGCCATCTTGACAAGCTCTCCGTGACAAAATAGAGCCATGAAAAGGTCAGCAAGTATCTATTCTTCGAGCAGCACTGCTTACCGTGACTGGGATGGATCACGTAACCTAAATGTTCTGGACGAACCTTGTTGATAACCGCACCAAGCTTTGATTCGTCTCTCGGTCTAAGTGGGGACTCTTGCAACGCTTTTTTGAGCCGAAGGTCTGGGTGTCGGACTTCGGCTGCGTCGACCGCTATAATGGCAATTTTCGCGGGCAGCGCGCGACGCGCGTAATCATAATCTTCCAAACCGACGAAGAAATGACAAGCGTCATAATATCCGATCAAGTCCATAACTTTCTTTGAAATGAGAACTCCGTGTGTGCCAAAAGCGTCTATCTGGGACATGTCCGCACTCAAACGAACGGGACGCAGATGTCCAAAAAAGTTTTTCTTCAGCCTTTCGCGCGTAAAAACCACCCAAGGCCGGTCTATATCGACCTTTTTGGGACAAAGAATGTCACCGTCATCAGCGTGCTTCAGCAACTCGGTTAGACAGAGATCTGATGCAACCCCATCCTGATCTACGGGCCATAGCCAATCGAAACCATTCTCATGGGCAACTTTCATACCGTGGTGAAAGCCGCCGGCAGAGCCCGCGTTGCTTTTGGTTTGGTGGTAATAGGTAAAGGGGTACTGTCTAGAGTGCGTGTCGAATACTTTTTTGTTTTCTGCTAAGTATCTATGATCTGAGTTATCGATAACGATGAGCCCACGTAAAGCCGGCCCTTGATTCGTGAGTGACGAGAGCAGACGCGCAAGTTCTTTTGGTTCGTTGTAGGCGACTGTTGCTGCGCAAACCTGCACTGTCATTTTCGAATCGTAGATTTAATTGTGCGATTTATAACTGTTCGTTCTCGCCGATGACCTTTGTTGACGCGGCCGCCTCGTAGCTGCTATCCTCGACTAAATGCTGTGCATAGTCCGGTCATAAAGACGCCATTTGATGTTGCACAATGGGTCTAATCTGCATTTAAGGACTCTTTTGACGTTCTGCAGCGCGCGTTACAGTGCGCCTTTTGACACACGGCGTCTGCTATTTTTTCTGCCATTAATCTCGCCGTCGTTAGCTTTCCCCCAATAATATGGAACATGTTGCTCGGATCCTCGATCACCTTAAAATCACGAGACTTCAAGCGTCCGTCTGCGTCGTGCCGACCCAACTCGACCGCGCCGTGATCGCCGTCTGCGAGTGCCCTTACACCAGTGAACATGCGCAGCGTAGGGCGGCGCTTTACATTTGGAAGGATGTGAGCGAATTCATTTTTTAGATACGTGTCAGCCCAAGGTTCAGGATGTGCGTCTTCCGGTCTCTGGATTGTTGTCGAAGTTGTGCCTAGCCAGCCATACCCGTTGTGTACAATGTACGCGTCTGCATCCGACGGCTCGCGCAAATGCTGGATACCTCGTGAGCAGAGCGCCTTTTGAACGATAATGGTTCCTTGGCTGTAGGTTAATGGAATGGTCGCGTCAACGATACTCGCTACGGTATTTACCCACGGGCCGGTTGCGTTAATTACGTAGTTGGCCTTCAATTTGCCTAAGCTGGTAGATATTACGAATTCCTGTTCAGCTTTGTGTATCGACCGAAGCTCTTGGTTCTCGAACAGACTCCCTCCATTTTGCTTTGCAGAATAACAGTTCAGCCAACAAAATCGCTGCGCGTTTATGTTTTTATCGGCCGTTTCCACAGCAACGTTTAGATCTCTGTTTAATTCAGGAATCTCCTTCAATACTTCATGAATATCAACTTCTTTCGCTTGAATGTGTAGCTTTTTGGCTGCCTGCAACGCAGATAGTGCGTATTCGCTAGTCACCCCGACGAAGTAGTTCAGCACATCTCCGACCACTTCTGAAGCGATATCAGAAATGATTTCGTTCTCTTTGGCGCATTCTTGCGCAACTACTGGATCTTTCAAAACGTACCGCATCCCGCCCAGTAAGTTTTGATGGGAAGACGAAGTCGTGCCGCTCGCTATAGTTCGTTTTTCGATGAGGGCCACTGAGAAGCCCCTCATTGATAAATCTCGAAAAGTGGCGGTGCCTGTCGCCCCGCCACCAAATATAACTACTTCATATCTCATGCGTTCCGTGCTCGAGCTGTGTGATTCTTTGGCGAACAAGTCGTGCTTGAATTAGATCATCATACGTGTCTATTTCACAGCGGAGCATCCCATCTGTATGAAGGACGTGCACTGCGGAGGGAAATTTAAGTAGAAGTCTATTCAGCGGTTCGGAATACCATTCGAGTTTTGCTCTTGGCTTTTTCAGCGCTTGCTTGAATTCGTTTAAGAGCTCATTACTCATCTTAATCATACTCGTATACACGGTGTTGCCTGGAACTGACTTACCAATGCTCGCGGCGGAACCATTTTTTACCAGGACCTTGCAATCTTCAGGTTCTATTTTTTTTCCATTTTCGACTACACAGGCGTTGTCGTGCGGTGACTGGACCAATCTTCTCAGTAACTCAAATTCAAACAATATATCGCCATCCAGGACGAGGACAGCGTCTACAGCGGGATCGACGTGTTCCAAGGCAAGTGACAAGCTATATGCATTGTCGGTTTCATAAAACAATTTGTTATCGACGATAGTGACCGGCAGATTATAGTCTGACTCCTTTATGTGCTTCTGTATCAAACCACGCTTATAACCTGCAACAACCAGGGCGCATTTGATCTCCAGTTTTGCCAAACGCCGCATCTGATAATCGAGGATGGTTTCATCATTGAGGCATAACAAGCATTTAGGCACCTCTTCGGTCAGTGGCCGAAGTCTGGTTGACCTACCGGCTGCGAGAATTATCGCTTTCATCCTCTGCCCACCCTTATCTCTCATTGGTCACCGGCTGTTTTTTAAGGTCGTTAACAACTCAAGATATTCAGCGTCTTCTACTCATAGGGGTAAATTATTGCCACATAAATAGCTACAGACAAAGTGACTACTATAATCACGTCTCGAGTCTAGTGCTCTCTGTGACTTAAGTTACAAAAAGACCGGCTAATAAAACTTGTGCTATACTTTTCATCGTTGCTCATGTCAAGCGCCTATTCTGTGCGCGAAAAAATGACGTCTACAGTCCAATCAGCCCCATTACTCATGTGAGGACCGCTGAGCTAATGTAACTAATCACGCTATACAAACGAGCTCACGTCTCGCTACAACTTTGGGGGACAAAGTGGACATGGTCTCCAATCCTGAGATCTTTCATCAAATATGAATTTAAGGGATAGAAAGTAAGCGAATAAAAACGCTTCTTCACGTCAATAACGAAACGCACCTTGCTGATCTAGTTTCATACCGCATATTCGCCGCCGCCGTAGTATCTATTAAAAAGAGCATCATAAACATCGATATTTTTCTTCGCGACGTTGTGCCAATGGTAGTAGTTTTTCGCGCGTTCTCTGTTTGCACGAAACGGTGCACCGTCCTCAAGAACCTTGACTACTGCGCTTGCAATTGCATTGGAATCCCTGGGCGGGATCAGCACTCCTGCTTCAAACTGCTCGACCAGACTCGGTATCCCTTCGACGTTGGTTCCGATAAACGGTGTTCCGCACGCCATTGCTTCGATCCCCACAACCCCTAGTCCTTCAATCAGAGACGGGAGAACAAACACATCTGCTGCGTTATAGTAAAGTGGCAATTTCTCATCGGGAACCCTGGGTTCAGAATCTGTAGCTGGAATGAAATGAATCTTGTCCTGAATGTGTAGCTTCTGGGCCAAAAGTTGAAGGTGATTTTTATAGTATCCTTCTCCAACCAAAAGCAGTTCGGTATCGGGCAGCCTCTCGCGTATAGGTAGCATGGACCGAATCAGATAGCCCAACCCCTTCCTCTCGACCATCCCCGCGACGCATAATACGTACTTTTTGTTGGAATCTAACCCTAAGTCGTCTCTTGCTCCGTTCTTGTCGAGTCTCCTATACACAGAGAAATCGATCCCCATTGTCGAGATGTGGACTTTTTCTGCTCCAGCCAAGCGTGAAAAGTATCTTTCAGTAGGCTTATTGAGAACAAGGAAACAGTCGACGCGTTTTTTTAAGGCTCTTTCGAAAAAGAATCCTTTTAACAAGTAAGACGCTAAATAGTTGTATCTCACCCGTTCTGGAGTTTCCAAAAAGAGCTGCAAGAGCGATCTATCTTCGTGGCATTGAACTAATATCGGAGTTTTCTTGATGAAGATAGATGCAAAAACAGTTGTCCAAGTGAACGCCGAGTGCAAGTGCACAAGCGAATTCTGTTTTTTCACTTCGATGCGCAATTCTCGCAATAATGGCCAAGAAATCTCTCCGAGGTTGATTCGATCGGATCCCACGTATTGTGCGGGGAAGAATCGATAAAGTACGTCGCCCTCCTTCGTTGCAAATTCTTTCTCTAACTGGTTTTCGATGCTCCAACACTCTAGGTCATATCTGTCCGTGCTCTTTGCAATCTGCTGAGCGAGTCGAACGTGCCACCCGCCGCCATAAGGAAGTTCGTTAATCTCTTCTTTTGCTCGAAAGTCGGGTAAAAAAGAAGAAAACGAATGCGTATTGGCTAATATAACTTTTTCTTTCATCGCCGTGCACTCCGCTCGAGTGACGAAGCGTCCCTGCTCTTTTGACTATAGGATGGAATCGTATGCGTTTATGGTATTTTGAACGGTTGTTTCCCAGCTAAATCTATGTGCTCGTGTAGAGCCCTTGGATCGTAAACTTTCACGCAAACTCTCATCGGTTGTTATATCGAGAATCTTTCCTGAGATGTCTGCCGAGTTCAGCGGATCGTCTATGTATAGTCCTGCATCTCCCGCAACTTCTCTCAGCGAACTGTTGTCTGAGAGCACGACCGGAGCGTTGCACGCCATGGCTTCAAGAGGTGGCAGTCCAAACCCTTCATAAAGTGATGGGAAGATCAAAGCAGTCGCTGCGCCATAAATTCGTGGCAAGTCTTCGTACGCTACGTATCCGAGCACTTTTATTCTTCTTTGCGCTTCCTTTTTGACGTGACTGGGAAGGTCGCTCGAATTAATGTAACCTCGTATCTTGTTCTCGTTAATCGGTCCAATAAGCACCAAATCGTCAGATATTTCTTGAAAAACGCTCACGTACGCGCTAATCAGGGTTTTTAGGTTCTTTCGCGGACCGTCGTCGCCAACGCAGAGCAAATAACTACGTCGAAGGTTATATTTGCGCGTAACTTGACTGCAGTCGCTCTGAGGATGAAAAAAAGACGTGTCGACCCCTAAATGGATAACTGTAAGCTTCTCTTTGCGAACTCCAAATTTTGCGATCAAATCTGTCATCGTAGAGTAGCTGTCTACTATGATTAAATCACAGTTTTCGATCAGCCTTGGGAGTACGATCGCAAAATCAAACCGTAGTATGCGATCGGGCACGACTCGCGTGTAGTATTCCGGCAGCATAACCGGCGCAATATCGTGAACGGTGAGCACCTTTTTTGCTGGAAGGTTCCGGTGTCGAAAGAGAAACGGTCCGAGGTTATCCACATTATGTATGAGAGAGGTCGACTCATTCGTTATCAGATGCTTCAATAGCAGACTGCCCAAGAAAACTCTTGCGTTTGGGCGGTTTAATGCAAAATGGTGCAACACCTTCACATCAATGTCTCGCGCTCGCAAGCCTCGTATCAGGTGTCTGTTTAGCGCCCACTCCCCAGTTTTGGTTGTCGGTGGTATTATAGCTACTCTCATAACGCGCCTAATTCACTATCACACCGTGCTGCCCCCATATTAAAATTGTTTTGTTGGGATCGGCGTAAACGAAGGTGACGGCTCCTCTGACAATGGGCACTGCGACGCGCACCCTGCGTCAGATAACGCGAACCGGTCGGTTTGTCCAATCGCGCACGTCCGCAGCTCTTTAAGATCCTTCGCGATGAGCGACTGGGACTCTTTCGCACGCAGTTCGCCAACCTGCCCGCGCAGTGTTTCGCCGCCTGACATACACATAAAATTGCTTTCCACTTTTGCATATCTGCCGGTCAGCATACATCCTATCGCAGACAACGACCTTTTGATGGGCTGCAGTTAGCGGTCTCGCCCTCCAACAAAAGCGGGTTAGGCTTACCAAAAACCGTGCCCGCTTTGGGCGATCGCCGCGACGAAACTCACGCTCAAGTAGAGTAATCGGGATGTTTGCGATTGGCTGGCGCTTGGGACGCTGAATGTGCGTGTCGGTTGCATATCAAGCAGTTGCACATAGCAGACAGTAAACCGTGCTACCGCTGTGTTTAACGCTCACATGTGCGAGCAAAACCGGAAGCCTTATAGCTTCTTTCTACATCGTCCGCGTTATAAACGGTTAGGCGACTATCTTGAATCCAGGTAAACTTCCCCCTATACTTATCGCGATCCTTGTGCTGACGATGCTATTGGCCGCGCTCGTGAACGTCTCTGCAACAGCGCAAGATAGCTCGGGGTTCATTAACAGTTCCACACCTACCGCCGCGAGTGTCAATGCGCCGGTCATTCCCGCGGGGGTGACTTCAACAAGTACTGCGAAGAAGAACGTCGTTTTTCGAGACGATGATGTCTACTTCGGGAATCTGAGCGCTTTGGAGGCTGTTAATCAAGTTCACATTGAGGAGCATGTGCCGGTGACGCTTGCGATCATCCCGCACGCGGATCCGTGCGGCCAAGGAAATGAGATGCTCCAGGATACGTCGGTCACCAATTATTTGCTGTCGATAGAGCACAACCCGCTTTTTGAGTTTGCACAACACGGCTACAATCACTATGATTACGCGGAAAAGGGAGCCCCTAACTGTGCCGCATCGGGTGCGGGCGCAGGCGTGCCGCGGGTCGCGGGCCCAGCAGGGCCTTACTACGAGGCCGGTGAGCGGCCAGGCCCCGAGGGTAAACTCGTGGGCGCGACGTTCCCCAGCGAGTTCTACGGGAGACCATACGCAGATCAGTACAACGTAATCAACCAGGGACGGCAAGATATGATACGGGCGCTCGGCGTGGCACCAAAGACCTTTATCCCGCCTTTTGACGCCGGAGACCAGAATACGCTGACCGCTTTGTCTGCACTCGGATTCACGCTCTATAACACGGGGCCGGGAGACTTCAACGTCAACGATGTGATCCTGGACGGGATCATGGTGCAGGCGTCGTCGTCGCTCAGTATTGGCTGGGCCAACGACACGGCGTGGCAAACCGGAATGTCGCATCTCACAGCGCAGACCGACGCGTTACTGAACAGCACGACGCCCGGCGAAAGCCTTGTTATAGCGTACCACTTCTGGGTCTTCCAAAGATCTGACGGCTCGGTCGACCCAGCCAGAATCGCACTATTCAAGCAGTACATCGATCATCTGAAGAGTCGTGGAGACGTGAGCTTTAGCACGCTTGGCGGTCAACCGCTGATGAACCCCTCTCTAGCGCATGCCGTGAGCACACAGAACGGGAGTCCCCTCGGCGTCTTTACGCAAGGCACGCAGCGTACCTCTGGAACAACCAATACCAACTGGGGTCAGCGAGGTCGGCGGGGGAATACCTCGGCGAGTATTTGACGTCGTCATCGGCTGTGACGTCACCGGGTAATGATACGACCGACGTATTTGCACGCGGCACCAGCGGCGCTTCTTTGAGAGACCTACAACAATGGGTGGGACCCTGGACCTCCATTGGCAGTACGGTCGTGACCCCGTGCCCGCTCTGCGGACGCTACCGCTCCAGTACGTTCCACACCCGAGCTATACGCCGCCCGGCACCGAGAACGAACTGCCACCAACACCGCCTACAGTGTCGGCCAATCGTTACCTTGGGTCTCTTTTATGAAAGGCGCATGGGACTTTTCCCAACCATTACCATTTGTAACTTCTACAGCGGCGTCCGCTCCAACGACACCACTGCGACAACCGACGCGAATGGTCAGCTCTCCGACAGGACCACTTGGGCCTCGCTGAAACTCACGACGTGGCAACGGCTGCTCGTGAGCTCTAGGTTCTTTGTTGAGCGGGGCACTTCGACCAAGGCTGATCCAGAGTGCGTTTAATGGTTGCGTTCGCTGCCGTGAGCTCATTGAAGGGTCGTAATAGATAACCGATCTCATTTGGGGGGTCTTCCCATGTAAGAGACGCTTAGCGTGCAACATAATACCTATAAGCCTGTCAGATTAGCGCGTTAACAGATCAACAGCAAACTTTATGTCCGGTCCACACACGGTACAAATAGATTAAACGCACAGCAGGCGCTATAACTTTGTCCACCTCCGAACAGAACCCAACGGATATGACGGAACTCGACGCTATGTCTCGCGGCGCAGCGTCCTCAACGGTCGTGGTTGGTATTCCGTGCTACAACGAGGAGGTGGCAATTGGCAGCCTCGTATTGCGCGCCTCTCAGTATGCGGACCAGGTCGTCGTTCTTGATGACGGTTCCACAGACAAGACAGCGGAGGTCGCGCGCTTCGCTGGCGCTCGCGTGCTCGTTCACGAAATCAATATGGGCAAGGGCGCCGCCTTACGTGATCTTTTTCAGTACGCGACGCAAGCTGGTTTCGATATCCTCGTCATTATCGACGGTGATGGTCAGCACAACCCTGATGACATCCCGAAGCTAGTCACGCCGCTCCTGCGCGACGAGGCCGACGTCATCAACGGAAGCCGCTACCTGAACGGGGGGGCGGGCAGCACGCCGCGCTACCGCCGGTTAGGGCAGATGGTTCTCGACAAAGTCATCCGTTTCGGGCTCAACGGCGACCTCACCATCACCGATACGCAAAGCGGTTTTCGCGCTTTCTCGATGAAAACCGCACCGTTTTTCAAGTTCAGCGCAGACAAGATGACGATCGACAGCGAGATGCTTATGGACGCGGCAAACGCGCACCTGCGGATAAAGGAGGTGGCCGTCGGGGTTCGCTACGACGTGGGGCTTTCATCTGAGCACCCGGTCAGTCACGGGCTGCAGGTGCTCGCGGGCGTGCTGCGCAGCATCGAGTTTAATAGGCCGCTGCTCGCGTTCACCGTTCCCGGGTTGATCATGGTCGCCATTGCGGCCGGACTCGCCGCGTTCGTGATTCAAGCCTATTTCATCGTCCGCCACGTCGTCTTGGGTCCGACGCTGCTGATGCTGCTTCTCACTGTAGTAGGGACGTTTTTGGTGTTTACGGGCATCATCCTTCACTCTCTGTCTGGGCTCATTGATTCACGGGCCGAAATGCGGGGGAAATAACGATAAGCGCGGTCTAGCACTTGTCTGCGCATTCATTGCCACAGGCTCGCGACGGCAAAGCAACTCGAAAAGGCCGGCGGCCCCACTTAGACGCTGCGATAACTTATCTGCCCTACTGCGCTCATCGAGCAATCACGAGTTGTTTTGAGCGCTAACACAAAATCAAGGTCCAAGCACACACGAAACGACAAAGTTTTAAGGACTGCACGAGAACACGAACGCATACTCGGTGAACCATGAAGTCAAGAATCGCACTCCTCGGCTCACGCGGGATACCAGCCAAATACGGTGGGTTTGAGACGTTCACGGAGCGCGTGGCTCCGGCGCTCGCCGCTGAAGGCCGCGAGGTGTGGGTGAGCTGCGAGGGCACGGCTCGGCCGCGCCCTTCCGAGTACAAAGGGGTTAAGCTGTTTTACTTTCCACTCAAGCCCTTCAGGCGCGTTTTCTACGAGACTATATATGATATCTATTCTCTCCTGCGCGCGAGCCTGACGTGCGATTGCGTGATCATGCTGGGCTACGGCGCCGGGTTCTTCTTCTTTATTCCGAAGCTTTTCAGAAAAAAAATCGCGGTGAACGTGGACGGCAGGGAGTGGACGCGCGAGAAGTACAATGCCCTCGAAAAGACTGCGCTTCACGTCAACGAGCTATTTGCGCTACGCTACGCCGATGCGACGATCGCCGACGCGCGGGGAATCCAGGCGTACCTCGAAGCATCGCGGGCGAGAGGAGCGACCTTTATCCCGTACGGCGTCGACGTGTTCGCAAGTGTCCAATGGGATCCGTCCCGGCTTAGGGCGCTGCCCGGCGACCTCGACCATTTGGAGATCGGCGAGTACTTTCTGATCGTTGCGCGTCTTGAGCGCGACAACAACATCACAACGATGATCGAGGGCTTCTTGGCCGCGCGTACCGACAAGAAGCTGGTCATCGTCGGGAACTTCTCGGATTCGAGTTATGAGCGCGGCAGTCACGCACTTATTGTAGAGCACCGAGGCCAGGATCGAGTCACGTTTAGCGGGGGAATCTACGAAAAGGACCTTTTGACCATGTTACGCCAACATTGTTTTGCCTATCTCCACGGGCACTCAGCGGGAGGCACCAATCCCTCGCTGCTCGAGGCGATGATCGCTCGTAACCTCATCATTGCCCACGACAACCCGTACAACCGGGAGGTGTGCGACCGCTTTGCCTTGTTCTTTAACGACCGGGTGAGCCTGCGCACCTTGATCGAATCAGTTGTTGACCAGCCAGAAGCGTACGACACGCTTCGAGACGGCGCGTTTGACCGGGCGAAAAACGAGTACGCGTGGGATCGCGTCTTGCGCGAATACGAAGCACTGCTTGACGACGTACTGCGATGCGGGAAATGAAGCTGCTCTTCGTCAACTACATGGAAACGACCGCTGCTGGCGGAATCAACACGGTTGTGCGAGAGGTGGGGGGTGCACTCGCGCACCAGGGACACGAGGTCACGGTGCTTCAGCCTAATCTTCATCACCGCGCGTCGGAAGAGCTCTGCCAGGGTTTTAGAATCCGGCGGGTGCGTGCGCCGCTGAGTGGCCTCCTGTATGGGTTTGACATCCGGCTGCGGAGGGACATGGCCGTGCTATACAGCACGTTCACGCCCGATGTGGTTCACGTGCATGGCTTTCACTCGCTATTTTCGGCTGAGGCCGTGTACTGTGTGAGGCGGATCGCCGCCGACGTCCCACTCGTCTTCTCGTACCACTTGGACGTATATCGCGAGCGGTTCTTTGCCAGACGGCTTTGGAATGCGTACAAACAGGTCGGAAAGAATATGCTGGGCGCGCTCACGCACGTCATCGCATTTTCTCAGTTCGAAGCTGACACGATCGGCCGCGAGTTTCACGTGCCGCGCGAGGGTATGTCTCTGATACCGCACGGCGTACCGGTCATCGATACGCGCAAAACGCGTGCGCAGGGAGTCGGCCCGCGTCTCCTGTACGTCGGTCACCTGTTGAAGCGAAAGAACGTGCAAGCGATCGTGGAAAGTTTGGATGTGCTAGTGCACCGGGAAAAGGTGCCAGACGCATCGCTGACGATCGTTGGCGCGGGCCCTGAGCGGGCACACATCAGCCGTTTGATTCGCGACCGGGGGTTGGAAGCGCACGTGACGCAGAAACCGTTTTTGGCGCCAGCAGACCTCTTTTGTGAGATGAAACGCGCCGATCTGCTCCTACTGCTGTCAAACTCAGAAGCGTACGGCATCGTCGTTGCAGAAGCGCTCGCGCTGGGTACGCCGTGTATCGTGGCGGATGCGACTGCGCTGCACGAATTCATCGTGGAGCCCGGCTGTTTTGGAGTTGCGTACCCCCCCGACCCCGAAGAGGTCGCCCCGCTCATCACGGAGGTCTTTAAAAGCACGGCGCAGGTGGGGCCGTTCAGCGGCAAGATACGTACGTGGGAGGAGGTTGGTCGCGCCTACGAACGTCTGTACTGTCGGTGCGCCGAGGGCGATTCGTGAGGGTTGTTCCTCAGTCGCCGAGGCGCTTGTTGCGGGGTTTGAGCACAGCGTCGCGACGACGAGTTGACTTCCTGCGGCGACTCTAAACGCAAAAGTCATTCACTTGCTGCGGTTCCCTCTGGTTGCGACGAACCAAGCGATAGCGAGCAGGTAAGCGATCCCAACACCGCCCAAGAGCCACAGCAGATATGGCGTCAGGGCACCGCTCACGTCTATCAGGCTTACAGCAGCGCCGTAGATAGCTGCTGTACTGACCGTGACCTGAGGGAGGCTTAAAGCGGCTCCAGGGGCGGCTCCTGTAATCACCACCTGACGATCGAGGCGAGTGAACTGCACGCCTTCCTTGCTTTTTACGTAATCAATATAGTCACGCAAAAGCTGCACCTTGCGCGGGTCGGCCGAGCCTCCGGGTCCGCTGAAAGTCCACCAATGGTACGCGACAATCAACGTATCGTTGGAGGGGTCGCTGAAAAACTGGTCGGTCGTGTTTTTTGCGAACTGAAAGCTCGTGGCGAGGGCGGTGTAGTTCGAGCCGACGATATTGGTGGTGGCCGGTTCCACCCGTATTCCGTATGCTTGGCCTTGCAGTGTCGTGAGGTCCCCGCGCCCCGAACAATAGTCCGTAAATCCGAGCGCTCCTAATGCCGCTAGCGTGTTGCTATCGCCGTGGTCGAAGGGGGGAACGAAGGTGGTTGGTGTTATCCCGAACGCGTCCCTGATATCGTCACGCCCCTTTTGTATGGCTTCGTACTGTACTTGAAAGGGCTCGCCATAGAACTCGCTGGGCTCGCTGGGGCTCAAGAAATGATCATCCTTGTGCGAGTATCCGTGCTGCGCGAACTCAAACAGAGGGTTCGAGCTGATCGACCGCATGTACGTGAGAAACGCAGGATCTTGGAATAGTTTGTTGTCCGGGCTTGTGCCAAGGATTGGCGGAACGCCCAGTGTGAGTTGGCTATTCGAGAGTAGGAATACTTGGCTGTCGGGTCCTGTGGCGTTAGGATCCGGAACGATTGCCAGCGTCACGGGCACGTTTTCTTCGACGTGCACATGATTCACAGCTTGCAGCGTATCTCCGTGACACCACCCCGGCGCGACGTCATCGTCACGAAAGATGACGTACTTTTTCACGCCGACCGTTTGTGCATTGACGGGCGCTGTGGAAAACAAAACCGCTAGAACGAGTAGCGAGGCGAAAAAGATCGTGCGTTTTTTCATTGATCCTCATTGCGGCGCGTGCTGTTCGGTGCACTCTCTTACCCTTGTTTACTGTTCCACTGAGTCTGGCAATAAAGCTTTTTCCGGCGGAGCATCCTGCGTAGTTAATAATCTCTCCTTCCGGCCCGGCGATCAGGTCCTCGTCGCATTCAGGAACCGTAAGTTGCTTCGAGCGGTTATCAGCTACCTACTCATAAGAAGCTATTTGTGCATAAACCCTTTTCCTTTTCAACGTCATAGTTACGGTTTTTCGAGGTGCCCTTGTTGTAATCGTTAAACTATCATCGGAATCCGAGGGTCCTTCGCGCAATGATCTATTTCGAAGCTTTCATCGACGAGGTGGACGCGAATTATCTTGGATAAGAAAATCGGTTTCTTCATCGTCTATCGGCAGGGTACGGAGGCGACGTTCTATAGGCAATCGCTGGCTTTAGAACGCCCCGATCTCGCAGTTAATTGGGCCGTAACCGGTTCACTCGAAGGCACGTAATCCCTGGTTGGACTGCACTGATTGGGGCCTCCTCGGAGTCTCGCCGCTTTCGGTGCTCGCAGCAGCGATAACTATAGAAAGAGGGCAAAAAATACGCGCGCTACTAAGACTTTTGCCAGCCATATCCGCTCTATTAGCCGAGTAGTGACGATGTATCCTTCGATTTACGTAACCTTGGTGAAGATCCGTAGTCTCGCTTCAAGATCTTCCTAGACTGCAGCTTTTTGTCGATCTGGCACTATCATGCACGGCTTTCGCGAGGTTACAAGAAACAGTCGTGTTGACCCTCGGATCAGTTTCCCTCTCTTCAATCCTTCTTCTAAAGCTGCACCGCCTTTTAAAGGTTGGGAGTATCCGTCGAGAGGGGTTCGCTGCAGACTCATTCGCGCCATGATCCGTTTCACAAGCGCGCTCTAATGGAGTGCATTGTTGGAACAAATGAATGCATACACATGTGAAACTTCTTACTACACTCATTAAGAAACTAGATATAGAGTATGAACGAACAACTGAATCGCGAAGCGCGCTCGTACGGCTCTCTATCCCTTCGCGGGCAATGAAATCGCTCGCCTGAAAACGTATTCACGAAGAGGGCCACCGATGTCGTATCCATGAAACTCAACAATCCACTCGAAGCAAACGACTGGGGCATCGCTACGTTCTTCAAGCTCATCGCGTCGCTTCAGATATCTGTCTGGATAGTTTTAGCTCTAGACGCCGTCGGTGTGCACGTGCCGATTCTAAGAGGGGGGCTGGTGCTCGTTTATCTACTCTTCGTGCCCGGGATCATTCTCTTGCGAGTTCTCAGGTTGCACGAGCTCAACGTCATTGAAGGTTTTTTTTACACGGTGGGCTTAAGCGTAGCAACGATTATGCTCACGGGCCTCTTTATGAACACCCTTTATGTTTTTGGCATTACGTCGACGCCGCTCACACTCGCTCCGTTCATCGCCACAATGAGCGGGGTTGTCCTGGCGCTTTGTATGCTAAGCTATCGTCGCGACCGGGATTATTCTCGTTCGACGACGATCGACGCGCGTGTAGTCCTTTCGCCAGTGACACTCGGTTTGTTGCTACTGCCATTCATGGGCGTCTTTGGGGCGTACCTCTTCAACACACTTAGCACGAGCATCGGAACCGTTCTCGTGCTGCTCGCTGTCACCGCCGTGATTTTCGTATGTGGCTTTACTGGTTACGTGCCGAAACGCTACTACTCTCTCGCGATTGTGGCGATCGCCTTGGCGCTGCTGCTCCATAACGCGCTGATTACGAACTATCTGTGGGGATTCGATATCCAAATCGAAAACTTCGTAGCGCAGAGTGTCGTCAGCAACGGTTTCTGGGGGAGCGCTCCGAACCTCAATTACAACACATTGAATCTCAATTCAATGCTGAGCATTGCTATGCTCGCTCCGCTGCTCTCTATCTCGACCGGTATCAGCGTGACGTGGGTCCTGAAGCTCATTTTTCCGCTGCTTTTCGCTATGGTGCCTCTCGGTCTCTATAGGCTGTACGAAAAACAAACATCCCCTCGCATTGCTTTGTTCGGCGTATTTTTTTTTATGGTGACTTTTTCGTTTTATACCGAGCTCCTTACCATGGCACGCCAGGAAATCGCGGAATTCTTTTTCGTGGCGCTGCTGTTGCTGCTCGTAGACAAACAGATGCGTAGGATGCCGCGGTTCTCTCTCTTCGGCATATTTGGCTTCTCGTTGATCGTCTCGCACTACGCATTGACGTACGTCTTTCTATTCTGTTTCATTCTCGCGTGGCTCATGCTTTTGGTGGTGGGGAGCTTCGACGTGCGAGCGCTAACACAGCGGATCTCCCGCAAAGGAGATGCGGACCGCTCTGTACCGCCGTTTCGTCGGCCGCATCGACTGCGCAACGGCATTAGTGCGGTTTTCGTTGTCGGCTTCACGCTCATCGCGGCCCTTTGGTACCGCTTCGCGAATAACTCACAACCGTTTGACTCGTTTGCGCGCATAGTCGCAACGACCCTCTTGTACCTCGGAATGCCGGGACTCTACGCGCAACTTAACGGGGCAAGCAACCTCTCTGATATACCACTCCCCTCCATTGCCTCACGCGCGAACGGCGGGCTCGATACTACAGGACTCCAATCAATTCTCGCGTCCAAGCTTCCGTTGCACCAGGTCACTGAATATCTCATCCTCATCGCACTCATCATGGCTTTCGTGGGGCTTCTTTTCGCCTTGAAAGAGCGATCAAGGCTTAAATTTTCGAATGAGTACCTAGCGTTTTCTGCTGCTATGTTGGTCGTTCTCTACCTCTGTCTCGTGCAGCCCCTCTTTGCGGCGAGTCTAAACCTCTCGCGGTTCGTGCAAATATCGCAGCTAGTGCTGAGCGTGTTTCTCGTCGTCGGCTTTGCTGGGGTTTTCAGCGTTGTTAAGAAGCGAGGCGCGAATTTTGCTTCACAAGGAACGATATCCCCCCCCTTTAAGGCCTTGGCGTGTTTTATGGTCGTATTGTTTCTCTTTAACGCAGGCCTCGTGTACAAGGTGGCTGGAGAACTCAATGATAGCCCTACTGTCATGGCGTTAGACACGAGCGTCGACTTTGGAAAGTTCAATACGCAAGAAATGATCGCCGCGAAGTGGATAGGTGGAAACGCTTCTGGTGGCATCATCGCCGCCGATGATTTCCGATACTATGCTGTCTACACGTTTGACCCCGGTCAGGCGACCATGCTTCCCAGCGGCGGCTCTTGGGCGGATCTCGCACCTGGATCGTACATCTATCTCGGCACCCCCAACGTGCAAACGGGGAAACTCGTCGTCGGCTTGAACACCCTAACCAATCTGCCTATGGAACTGGACGCGCGCTATTATGTGGGTGGCAGCAGCAACATCTATTCTAACGGTTATGCTCAAGTCTATCGCGTGAATGGGTAATCGGCCGCAAACGCCGTTTTCCTGCTGCAGCGAGGCCCTATGAATAGGAGATTTTCTTTGAGAGGGCATAATCGGTGGGAGCTTCATAGGTTAATTCCTCTCAAGCAACCGATAAGGCGGGGTTGCAGAGCCGCATAGCAGCCGCCGTCTGAAACTAATGAGCCTTTTCAAGCCGCGTTTGATCGCATTTGCGGCGCAAGCAAACATTTATGAGCAAAGTTGTCCGAATCAGAGCCGCGTGAATCGTAACATCGCCCTTACCGTGGTTCTTGCCATCGTCTTGGTCCTCGCGATATGTGGAACGATACTGATCGTGGTGCTCCCCCAGCCAGGCGAGCCGTTCACCGAGCTGTTCCTTCTGGGCCCCGGTGGGACGGCGAGCGACTACCCGACCAATCTGACCGCCGGCCAGACGGGCAACGTGACCGTTGGCGTCATCAATCACGAGAACGCGGACGCTAACTACACACTGGTGGTCAGACTCGACAACGCGACTGTCGCTACGCACGCATTTAGCCTGGCGAACGATGAGCAGTGGGAACACTCCGTGTCGTTTACGCCGACGCACAGCGGCATGGGGCAAAAGCTGGAGTTCGCCTTATATAAGGGCAGCGACCCGAGCGTGTACCGCTCGGTGTACCTCTATCTCACCGTGACGTGAGTTCGAGAAGCTCGCTTTTTTGCGTGCGCTCGCGTAGGCAGGCGTTGATTGCTGATTTCGTTCCTAGCAGCTGTGATTCCGCTCTCAACCAGCGTGTAAGCGACACGTGGTAGATGGTTGTAGGTCCAACCAGCTCGCTGCAGCGCGCTCACACAGCGGTACGAGCCACAAACCCTGCAGCAAATTCATATAGGTGCACCGCAGTCATTGGTGATGATTATCACAAAGGCTCGATCGGAAAATGCCAACCGCACTGATAACGGGGATCACTGGACAAGATGGGTCATATCTGGCAGAACACCTCTTGGAAAATGGCTACGAGGTCTACGGGCTGGTAAGGAGGCTAAGCACCCCCAATGAGTCCCGCATCCGGGCCTCAATGAATCGACTCGTGTTGCTCGAGGGGGACGTCACCGACCAGTCATCGCTCAACATCGCCGTCGGGACGGCGATGCCTGATGAGGTGTACAACCTCGCTGCGCAATCATTCGTCGCTACGTCGTGGAATCAACCCGTACTGACTGGTGATGTGACGGGGCTCGGCGTGGTGCGCATGCTGGAAGCGCTGCGGCACTTCAGCCCTGATGCGCGTTTCTATCAAGCCTCAAGTAGCGAGATGTTTGGCACGTCGCCGCAGCCATTGAAAAGCGAGGCTACACCATTTCACCCGCGAAGCCCCTATGCAGTTGCAAAAGTGTATGGGCATTACGCTACGATCAATTATCGTGAGAGCTATGGGTTGCATTGCTGCAACGGCATCTGCTTCAACCACGAGTCTCCGCGGCGCGGCATTGAGTTCGTAACGAAAAAGATCTCCGACGGGGTCGCGCGCATCGCCTGCGGCCGGGCGAACGAAGTTCGTTTGGGCAACCTCGACGTGCGGCGCGATTGGGGCTTTGCCGGCGATTATGTAAAGGCGATGTGGCTCATGCTGCAGCGAGATGAGCCTGACGATTACGTGATCGCAACCGGCGAAAGTCATTCGGTGAGGGAGTTCGCCGCGCTTGCCTTCGATCACGTCGGCTTGGACTGGGAGCAGTATGTCAAAATTGACGAGCGATTTATGCGGCCCGCAGAAGTACCTGATTTGAAGGGAGACGCGTCAAAAGCCCGCGCCAGGTTGGGCTGGGCGCCCGAGACTTCGTTTGAGGAACTCGTGCACATGATGGTGGAGGCCGATGTGGTACGATACAGCCAAGCCTGAGGGTTTAGCGCTAACTCTTCTCTTAACGGCACGCGCGATCTCTGTTGAATACGTCGAAGCCCAATGCGGCTCACCGATGGCCGAGCATCCAAAATGAGGGTGACGCTGATTAGAGGGCGGGGGATAGAGCCGAGCATCAACAAAATAGCGAGAGCGCTGGCAACGCACGGCTATTCGGTCAAGCTGCTGATTTGGGATCGCGATGGCGTTGCCGAGTCGTACAATGCGGCGCTGTATCGCACGTACAAGTGTAGGATCAGGGCTACATACGATCGACCGGCGGCGCTGCTGTATCTGCCGCTCTGGTGGGCATATGAGCTCGTGTTCCTTCTGCGAGACGACAGCGATGTCATACATGCGAGCGACTTAGACACGCTACTCCCAGCCATAATCGCCAAACTCATCAGGAAGCGAAAGCTCTGCTATTTCATCTACGACTTCTATGCAGATAATCTGCCCGACGGGGGATTTCAGAGACTGAGACAGCGCATTAGGCGTTTTGTCGCGCGCCTTGAACGCACAGGAATCGGCTTCGCTGACGTGCTTTTTTTGGTGGATGAGTCGCGCTTTGAAGAGGTCGACGGTGCACATATTAACAAGCTCTATTACGTGTGCAACTCTCCGATTGACTACCTGACGATGCCCCGCGCGATGGCGGCAGGAACCGCATCGAGGGTGTCGGCTGACGAGATGGTCATATTCTATGCGGGGGCGATGCACGGCTCTCGCGGACTCAACTACATGTTCGACGCGGTGAGCGGTGTCGAAGGCGTGCGGCTCAAAATGGCCGGGCCGATCACCGACAATGATCGGGTTCTCGACGAGATGGACCGTATCGGGAAAAAGGCGCAGTATCTAGGGTTCTTGCCCTCGTATGACGACGTCATTAGGGAGACGCTGAAGGCGGATCTTTTGTTCCGGTTTGAAGATCCTAGGGTTCCCAAGACGAAGTATGCGAGCCCCGCTAAACTGTTTGAAGCGATGATGTGTGGTAAGCCAATCATTGTGAGCGACGGGAGTGCAATGGCGAACATCGTTCGAAAGGAGCGGTGCGGGGCGGTGGTGGCGTACGGCGACGTGCCCGCGCTCATTGACGCGCTGAAAACGTGCAGGGAGGACCCGCAGCTCCGAGCCGAGCTAGGCAACAACGGGCGTAAGGCGTATGAAGAACGTTACAGCTGGGCGATTATGGAGGAACGTCTGCTTAGCGGCTACCGCTCTCTTGACCAGCTCGCGCGCGCAGTTTGAGGATTCTCGTGATTGTCGTAGACAGACTATCCACGTCGGCCTCTCGTAGCCGAAGAATGGGGCACAGGAGAGGTACGCCAATCTGGCGAGACAGCTCCTCGTCAGAGACAACAGCGTCATCTTGCTCCATGTCGCGGAGTTCGTCGATCCTCACGACGCGTCGCCCGCTACGATTTACTCGTAACGCGATCTCGAGTTTACTGGTCGGACTGCGCGTTTTTTGCCACCTAGCACCTCCACCACGCATGATCAACTCAAACGTCTTGTTTTTGGTGGGCGGCGCCGGCGCGCCGACATTTGAGCGAGAGAATGTGCACTCCGTCGGCTTCACGGAGGACTTGCCGCGTTTTTTCGCGGTAGGGGATATCGGAACTTGCCTAAAGACGCTGGAAGCGAAACGCGGCTAAAGCTCTTTCAATGCACGAATGGGGGGTTTCCATCGTAACCACTGAAAAAGGTATTGAGGGCATATCAGCACACAACGGGGAATACGGCCTCTTCCTCCGGCGGGTCGACGCGCGGTTGGTTGATGAAGTGGCGTACCTTCTTGAAAATGAATTCGAACGAGCACAGTTTGGTGCCAACGCACGAAAGCTGCTTGAAGCGAAGCACACGCTGGATACCAGCGGCGCGCTATTTTTCGCCGTACACCAGCGCGTACTGGAGGGCCTTCCATGGTTCTTAATCCTCTCGTGATGAACGATTGGCCGCGCAAACGGACGCTCACAACGGTCCTCGGCCTGCAGTTTCTTGTCTGGGCCCTTATCGGACTCGACGCGGCAGGGGTGCAGATACTGCTTTTGCGGGCCCTGTTTGCCTTTGCGTACCTCTTGTTCGTTCCCGGTATGCTCGTCCTTCGGGCCCTCCGCCTACACAAGCTCGGCGGCGTGCGCACGCCGCTCTTCGCTGTTGGCCTGAGCCTCGCGGCAGTCATGGCGATAGGACTTCTTATGACAATGTTGTATCCGGTGTTTGGGTTCGAGCGGCCGCTCGCGCTTGTCCCGGTCGTGATGACGGAAGGCGTCATCATCACCTTCCTGGCCGTACTGAGCTATTGGCGCGATCCGGGTCCAACTGATGGCGGTACCATCGATCGACGTGACGTACTATCGCCGCCGGTGTTAGCGCTTTGTGTGCTCCCCTTTGTGAGCATATTTGCAACGTACGCGATGAACGCGTACGGTAGCAACCTGCTCCTGCTCGCGCTCATCATCATAATCGCGATCACGGCGCTTTGGATCAGCACATCGGCATCCGTTCCAAAGGAGCTTTATCCGCTCGCGGTATTCGTCATCGCACTCGCTCTCCTGTATCACGCATCGCTGATATCGCCTTACGTCTGGGGGTGGGACATCCAGAAGGAGCTCTATAGCGCTAACGCTGTCCTTACCAACGCGCAGTGGAGTGTGCACGCGCCTGGCGCAACCAATGCTGTGCTGAGCGTTACCCTGCTCGCTCCGATTACATCAATTGTGTCAGGCGTGAGTGTGGTGTGGATCTTCAAAACGATCTATCCCCTATTGTTCGCTCTCGTCCCCGTCGGCCTGTTCGTCGTTTTTCAAAAACAGACGAGCGACAGAATTGCCTTCTTAGCCTCCCTCTTTGTCACCTTTTTGTTCACGTTCTTCACCGAAATGCCGTCACTCGCGCGACAGGAAATCGCTGAGCTTTTTCTTGTGCTGCTCCTAATGTTGCTGGTCGACAAACGCGTCGGCTCCGAGGCAGGGAAACCGCTCCTCTATACGATCTGCGCCATATTTGCGGCATCCGTTGTTGTGTCGCACTATGCACTCGCGCTCATCTTTATCACATATCTCGTCGTCGCGTGGCTCATGCTCTTCCTCGTCGACAACCCCGCCATGCGCCGCCTGCAAAGGGCCGCCTCGTCTGGGCCGTCAGCAAAGCCTTCCTCTCGCCCGAAAAGGATGCTGACGCTGCCCTTCATCGTGTCGTTCGCCGCCTTCACGGCCGCATGGTACGTGACTCTCGGGTCCGCGGCGCTGAGCGGTGACATCGCCCCTATATTCGCCCAGATTGGCCGCACGCTTTTCACGCCTTCTAACGTCGCCCTCGCCCTCGGGATCGGCGCTGCGGTGTACGCCTGCGCCCTTGTGATCGTCTACGTGCTCGCCAAAAGAGCCCAGCGGAAGCCGTCGACGCTGCTGTTCGGGGTGCCGGTCGTCTCTCTCTCGGCATCACTTGCGCTGGCGCGCTATTACGGGGTTTCGGCAAATCAACTGCTCCAGGCCGCGACGCTCTCGCCGCTCCACGAGGTGGCGGAACTCCTCTACTTACTCGGCTTCATTCTCATCATTTTGGGCCTCGCTGCGCTTGCGCTCCGCCGTTGCCGTTTCACGTTTGATCAAGAGTTTGCTGCGCTCGCGCTCGCGAGCTTTGTCATATTAATGACAGCCGCCGCCATACCGCTTTTGGCCCTCACCGTCAATACTACGAGGCTCTATCAGATCTCAACGCTCTTACTGGCCCCCTTTTGCGTTACCGGAGCGCTGCTGATTGGGTGGGTTCCTGGGCTCCTGCCCGCGAGACAGCGTGAAAAGACAGGCGTGAGCCTCGCTTACAAGCTCGTCGCAGTGCTCTTTGTCGTAATGTTGCTGTTTGGCACTGGACTCGTTTATGAGGTCACGCGGCAGGATCCGACCTCATTCTTCTTAAATGATGCCATCGATGCTCCCCGTTTCAACGCGAGAGAGGTGGCTGGGGCTCAGTGGCTCTACGCGGTGAAAGCATCCGCGCGGCCCGTGTATGCCGACCTGTATCGCGGCCTTCTCTGGACCAGTCTTGATTCTAATCATTCGCTCGTACGCCTCCCCAGTCACGCGCCGCACACGCCACTCGCGGGGTATGTCTATCTGGGGACTTTCAATTTGCTCACGGGGACGAGCGCGCAGCAGGTAAATGCACGGTCACTCCTGAGCGGCACACAGACAAGCCACTCGAGTTTGGTCGGTATCGCGGACGGCCGCAATCGTGTTTTTGACGACGGGGGCGCCGTCGTATTTTACCACTAGCGAAGGTCACGCGCTCGCTCCTGGTGTCCTTCCCGGGGCTACGGATGTCGCGGCACCCCGCTGAAGTCGGCGCCAGTAGCGATCCGAAGAACGCGCTGCTGCCCGTTCGAGCAACGTAGAGGCAATGTTAGCGTCTCGCGCGGTGTTGGAGCAACAGGCGCACCGAGGATGAGGCTGGGTTCTTTTTTTGCGCAAACGGCAACCAGAGCAGCGTCAGTAATGGTATCTATCTATAACGAAGCGCACCCAAAGAAAATGGGAGAGTGTGCGCGTCTGCGCGTCGCAAGAACTACAGCGATGCCTTTAAAACCGACTTCGGCGGCGGCGCTAATAATCAACATAAAGGTCGCCAAAAGTCCTGGTGCGGTCACTAAGTGGGACCCACTTTTGGCGAACTAGTCGACGATTACGAGGGGTGTACGCAAACCTTGTAGACGCAAGCGAGTGGGCTAAACGTACAGTCTGCTACAAATAACCGAAAACATCTGCGCATGCCGCGTTTCGCTATCAGCTAAGACATTCGAAGCACGATAATCCTCTTTTTGGGTTGTATAGACAAGTCGAAACGGATAAAGCTTCCCATCGCTCTTTCGCTTTCTTAAAAACGCTCTGATCCGTCATTGGTGCTCGAGGACCAGCACGAGGCGATGAAGAGATCCAATGTGGCTATTTAACAGATTTATCTAAAACTATGAAGGCGACTGGAAAATGCCCCGCGTAACGCGCGAATGGTAAGGGCTGGCAAGCGAAACGTCAGACTCACGGTTGCATTGAAGGTGGAACAGCTTTATAGTCGATGCGTGTCGAAATAGGTTGTGTAGGGCGAGCTACCCTTGCTGCTCCACTCGGTGACGAGAATGAGTCCTTACACAGGCGCATCCTGCGGCCAATACGCGACTGTGACTAGAGTCTGCAATGAACATCCTAATGATATGGGAAGAGCGTCCATCACCGTACAGCGGAACGGCCCTACCGGCATTCAACGTCTTAAAGCACTTAAGCAGAAGTCACACTATTCGGCTTTTGTATCTCAACAATGATCTCGCCGCGCCGAGATCCTATCCGGAACTGGAACGGTACTGTTCACAAATCGATTCAGTGTCCTGGCATCCTCAATCGCACAGTAATAAACTTCTTTCTGTTGCTCGCGACAGCTGTGCCCCGCGAAAACTCTTTTCGGACTATCGGTGTTTCTTGACGACCGCGTACTTGCCAGCGATGGCATCATTGATACAAGACGTTCGTCACGACAAGTACGACATCGTTTATGCGAGCGAACCGGTCGCGTTCTACGCGTGGCGATTTAGCACCCCAAAAGTGATGCACGCATTCGATTGCAGGTCTGCCGAGTTCTACCGAGAGTACCTGAGAGCGCGCAGGTCTATGGACAAGCTTTATTGGTTCTGCACGTATCTCGCTACTAGATCGGCGGAGAAAAAGCTCCTTACTGCGTTTGATGCAACCATTGTCGTCAACGACAGGGAATATCACGCAATGAAAATGCTGTGCCCCGAAGCAAAGTGCGCAGCCGTTCCTAATGGGGTCGATACGGACTTCTTCAAGCCGCTGGGGATAAGCGAAGAATGGCCCTCATTGGTCTTCGTCGGCTACATGTCCAGTCTTCCAAACATCGATGCGATAAAGTATTTTCATTCTCAGGTTTACGACACGCTCAAGCGGCGATTTCCAAACCTGAAGCTATTCGTGGTCGGTCAAAATCCGCCTCCTGCCATTCGCGCCCTCGCCAAGGACCCGTCAATTTGCGTGACGGGATTCGTGGAGGACGTGCGTCCGTATGTTGCCCGTGCTTCAGTTGCAATCGCTCCTTTCGTATCGGGAATGGGAATAAAAAACAAGGTCTTGGAGGCGATGGCTATGGGAAAGCCTGTGGTCACTACCTCAATCGGTGTACGAGGGATTAACGCTACACCCGACGCCCAACTTTGTATCGCGGACAGTCCTGTCGAATTTGCCGATCAGGTGGAAGGACTGTTGCTCGACAAGGCCAAACAGCAACGAATCGGGCGCCAGGCGCGCGAATTTGTGAAGAAGTACCATTCTTGGGCACGCGTAACCGACAAAATAGATGCAATCTTTCACGAAGTGCAAATAGGTGACGTTTGCTGTGCAACCCGTTACTTTTAATGATTGGGAACTAAAAAAACAATATTTGTCCCCGCGGTTCTTCAGGTGTGTTTCTGGGGAGTGCTGGCCTTGAATTCTTCGGGCCGCCCTTTTCATCCAGCATTCGACTGAGTGCATTTTTTCTGCTTTTTATTGCGGGCATTCTCCGCAGCCATATGTCGAAAAAACTACTTTACGGTCTGTTGCGTGCCTAGTCAGAGATTTGCTTCAGGGAGGTGAAAAAATGGCGCGCCAACACAACCAACGAACCGCAAACACAGCAACCGATGCAGCAACCGATGCAGAGAAGTCAGATGGAGGGAGAAGTCTACACATTAGATATTTGCAAGAAATATACGTGCACACTATGGGATCGGATCAGAGCCCGTTGACTGAATACACTTTCAGTCCGAAAGAGTTGAGCGCGATTGCGCGTCCTGAAGATCCACAGCCTCGGTCTTTAGTTAACCTCCATACGCCGTCGGCTTGAGTATCGCAACGCTGACTTTAGCCGATTTTTAATTAATAAGGCGTATGCACACCTCCGTTTCACGCGACCGATAGCTTCCCTATTTTATTGATAACGCGTAGCGCCGAAGTGGATATCCGGTGTTTAGCAGCTATCGTCAGAGACCAGGACCTTTTCAGGCGCTGACTCGCTTGAATTTCGAGCGGTTGCATCGCTACTCCCCTCGCTCTGTGCCCGATCCCATTTGTTGGCATCTTTGAGACCTACGCGATGAACGGCACTCTGCGCGGTGCGAAGCAACAGGCGCGCCGAGGATCAGCTGGGGTCTTTTTTTGTTGCGTAATGGCAGGAAGAGAGCAGAGTCAGGTCATGTATCTATTTATAACAGAGCGCACCCAAAGAAAATGGGAGAGTGTGCGGCCTTGTACGTCGCATGAACCACAACGATGCCCTTTCAAAACGAATTCGACGGCGCGACACAGCCTGCTAATCGTGCGACCGGCGCTGCTATGCGGGCGACCAACGCACACGGCAGCATGGTGGCGATCCCCGCATACAATGAAGAGCTTACCATAGGCAGCGTTGTCGCCCGAGCACGGCGCCACGCTGACCGAGTCGTTGTCGTCGACGACGGCTCTGATGATGCTACTGCGTACGTTGCTGAGCTGGTCGGCGCCGAGGTCTTCCGGCACCTCACGAACGAGGGGTACGGCAGTGCCATACGCGATTGTTTTGAGATAGCACGAGACTGCGACGTCGACGTGCTCGTAACGCTCGACGGGGACGGACAACACAATCCCGATGACATCCCGCAGCTTATCGACGAGATGAGAGAAAGCGGCGCCGATGTCGTGATTGGCTCACGCTTTGCGCGCGGGGTGAAAAACCGGACGATTCCTCGCTACCGGAAACTTGGGATGAAGATACTGGATCGCGCAACAATGCTGAGCTCAGGGCTCAGGTTGACCGATTCGCAAAGCGGGTTTCGCGCATACTCGCGGAAGGCGCTTCACGCGATCGACGTGAATCAGAATGGTATGGGTGTGAGCTCTGAGATCATCATCAGGGCCGCCGATAGCAAGCTCAAAATCAGAGAAGCGGGAATTGTGACCCGTTATGACGGTATTCGCGATTCGAGCAAGGGCCCCGTGCGTCACGGACTCGATGTCATCAACTCGATCGTTCGCGTGGTCGCGCAAAAACACCCGATCTTATTCTTCGGCGTTCCGGGGCTTTTCTTTTTAGGGGCGGGGGTAATCCTGTTTCTTCATGCGCTTGACGTGTTCAATCGCACCAACAACTTGATCACTATCTATATGCTGGGGTGGCTCTTCTGTGCCGCCGTGGGTCTTTATGGGCTGCTTGCAGCACTCTTGCTGTGGTCCGTCCAGGATATCAACGCGCGGGCCACAAGGTAGCCCGCTTAATGCGCTGGCTGGGGGAAAAACGTCATATGCGGCTGCGCTCAAGGCTCATAGTGAGACGTCGCCGGCAGAACGTGGCTGATTTCCTTTGTAGCGTGTCGTGAAATGGCCGATGAATATCTCATTAGTATCGTTATCGTGACGTACAACAGCGCTGATTACGTCGAAGCGTGCATCAATTCTATCTGTGCGCGGCGTGGTCGAACAGCTTACGGGCTCGAGATCGTCGTGGTTGACAATCATTCGAGTGATGACACCGTTCGAATCCTTAAAGAACGTTTCCCGTCGGTGGAATTGCTCGAAAACGACGAAAACTACGGGTGGGGCCGTGCAAACAATCAGGGCGTAGCTCGTGCCACGGGCGATTTTGTCGTCATCTTGAATCCCGATACGCTGGCCGAGGAGGGTTGGTTAGACGCGCTTATACAGCCTCTTGTCGGGTGCCGAAGGTTATTAACCACTCCTAAGATTTTGATCTACGACGGTTCCACAATCGGCAACTGCGGAAACATCGTGCATTTCACCGGCCTCGCATTCACGAGGGGGTACGGGGCAGAAAAAGACGCATGCGCCGTGTCGGAGCCAGTGAGCTACGTTTCAGGGTGCTGCTTCGCCGTGCGCAGAGACGAGTTTCTGCAACTAGGCGGCTTTGATGAGGCCCTCTTTCTTTATCATGATGATCTTGATTTCACGTGCAAAGCGTATCTTGCGGGATATGAATCGCTCTACGTCCCTACGTCAATCATTCGACACGATTACCGACTCGATGTCGGTCCGGAGAAGTTTTTTCTGCTGGAGAAGGGACGCTACGTTTTTCTTAGAAAATACCTGTCGACGGGCGATGTGCTAAGATTCGTGCCCTCGCTCGTCGTGTCTGAGGTGCTCAGTTTCGGCTTTGCCGCCAAGCTAGGCGTTCGGGGGCTTTTGTGTAAGCTGCGTGCAGCGCGCGAGGGCTTTTTTGACGACGTGCCGAGGCTTCGCGGCGACAAAGAGAACCTATTCAAGCATTTCAGTCGAACCATACCCAGCGATCAGCTGACCACCAACCGCATTGAACGAGCTGGCGTGCGGCTTGCAAATCGGATTTTCGTGCTCAATTATGGGCCGCAGATTGAATCAAGTGGTTGACAACCTCCTTGCTCTGCGCACTCTGTGTACCCTGGCACGGGCGCTGTGAGACGACGGCGTGGCCGCCATTTAGCGCCGTTTCACAACGTGACGTTGCTTTGCCCCGCTAAGGAGGTTTCGGCGGCTCGACCTCGCCCATCCGACCGCCATGTGTCTCCTACGGCTGACCGAGACTATATTTAGAGCTATTGACCTGGGAGATACAATGCTGTCACTGCGAGGGTGAGGCGCGGATGAAGATCGGCTGGCGGGTTTATTTCGGCCTCCTTCTTATTGCGCTCTCTGCATTGCTCTATACGGTTCACTTCTACTTATTCCACGATTTAGCGTATATCAAGATCTACGGACTTGGCGACGTTGCCTTTCTTCCGATCGAGGTGCTTCTTGTCGTCCTAGTCGTTGATTGGGTAATAAGCCGTCAAGAAAAGCGGAGTCAACTTACAAACTAAACATGGTAATCGTGTTTACTTCAGCGAGGTCGGCATCCCACTCCTGAAACGTTTTCGGACTTTGACGAGCAAGTCGGGAGGATTCGCGACGAGCTTTTGGTTAAGGGCTCATGGACGAGCCGCAACTTTGCCGACGCGAGTTTGCGCATAAGAAATCACGAATACAACCTCTTTTTCGAGAAGGGCGACCCAAAAGCGTTGCATTTCCTAGAAAACCTGCGCAATTTTCTCATCTCAGAGCGGACGTTTTTGCTCCGCCTCCTTGAAAATCCGAACCTCCTCGAACAAGAAGCCTTCATCGAACAGCTTTGGGCGGTCTTCCACGTCGCTGATGAGCTGCAGTACCGGGTCGACCTCGCGCACTTGCCCGGCGGTGATCCCGACACCTCGCTGGTGACTTAGGACGAGCATACGGCGCGCTCACCTCCGAGTGGCTAAATTACAAGGCGCACCCCTTAAAGCGATATCCGTACCTGTTCTCCTTGGCGTTGCGCACAAATCCGTTCGACCCGGCTGCTTCGCCCGTGATCAAAGACGCAGTCTGATTCCCTGCAGCAGTATCAAAGACGCCGTGCACACAGTACCGCAAACGCAGGACGTTGCACAAGTCGATCCCGAAAATTATTCGACGTCGATAATCTCGAGCTCCGCTGCAAGCGCAGGCAGGAAGGTTCCCACGTCCGTGACGATCCCGATAGCCTGCGCCGTCCCGCGATCGATGAGCTTCGTCACGGTGGCCGGATTAATGTCGACGCAAATCGTCTTGACGTACGAGGGAAGCATGTTCCCGACGGCGATGGAGTGCAGCATGGTGGCCATCATGAGCACGAGGTCAGCGTCTTTAAGAAGCTCCCGCATGGCATCCTGAGCCGCCATCGTATCCGTAATGACTTCGGGCAATGGGCCGTCATCGCGGATGGACCCAGCAAGCACGAACGGCACGTTATTGACGACGCTTTCATACATGACGCCACTTTTGACGAGCCCCCGGCGCACCGCTGCTTTAATTGACCCGGAGCGGATCACCTCACTAATGGCGTAGAGGTGGTGCTTGTGTCCCTCGCTGACCAGTTCGGCTGTCTTGATGTCGAGGCCGAGCGATGTTCCGTACAAGTCACGCTCGATGTCGTGAACCGCGAGCGCATTGCCTGCGAGAAGGGCATTCACGTACCCGCGGCGTATGATGCTCGCCAGCGCCTCGGCAGCGCCGGTGTGTGATACCGCGGGCCCGGCAACGAAGGCGATTTTCTTGCCTTGCACCTTAGCGTGCACCATTTCGATGGCGATTTGGCGTATAAGCGTCGCTGAAGGACGCTCAGACGACACTGCGCCACCCATAAACTCAAAAAGGGAGCGAGAACGCGGTCGTTCAGGGGGAATGACGCGTACGCCGCGCTGGCCGAGCACGACCTGGTCCCCTTTCACCACTTGGTGAAGCGGCGTGCACCGCGCCCGGTCGTCGCGAACGACGATCGCGCAGTCCATCTCGATATCCTCGACGGGAATCCAAGCGCCGCGGCGATAAATAAAAGTGGGGTGATTCGTCGTCGAATAGAACCCTTTCGGGACGGCTTTGTCTTTATCGGCGGCTCCCAAAAGGGCGTCTTCGATCTCTGGAACCTGGGCTCCGAGGCGGTGAAGATCGCTCATAATAGCGTCAAGATGTGCCTCATCGCGTCCCTTGACAGCGAGCCTGACGTAGCTCGGGTCGCTCTTGTGCTCACCGATCGTGAAGGTGACAATCTCGAACTCACCGTCAAGATCCATGATTTTGTCGAGCACCCGCGTTAACGTGAGTGAGTCAATGATGTGTCCGTGCAACTCTACTTCGCGAATCGTTCTCATTGGCACGTTCCCGGCACACAAGCCAGCCGATGCGGCGGCCGTTAGGCTTACTCCCTTACCATCATCGTTCCGATGCCTCTGTCCGTGAACAGCTCGAGAAGGAGCGCGTGATGGAAATTGCCGTTGATGATGTGGGCGTTTTGCACCCCCGCTTCGAGTGCCTTGATGCACGCGTGCACTTTGGGGATCATTCCGCCGCTGATGCTCCCTGTTTCAATCGCGCGCTGCGCTTCTGCGAATGTCATCCGCGAGATGAGCGTTTCGGGATCGCTCTGGTCGCGTTGAATGCCTCTGACATCGGTCAGCGCGATGAGCTTGCGGGCCATAAGCGCTGCCGCAATATCTCCGGCGACGGTGTCCGCGTTGAGATTGAGGCTATGACACGTGTTATCGACCGCAATGGGGGCAACCACGGGAATATAGCCCCTCTCGGCCATGATCATTAGTATCTCTGGGTTGATGACTTCTGTCTCACCGACCCAGCCGAGGTCGACCTCCTGCTCGATCCCGTCATAGACCACCCGCTGGGGGCCTTTTTTTCGCGCGGCGATCATGCGTCCGTCCTTCCCGGACAACCCGACGCCTTTGCCGCCGTGCTTACCGATGAGCGCGACGAGGCGCGTGTTGATGTTGCCCATAAGGACCATTCGGGCGATCTCTAGCGTCTCTTCATCGGTGACGCGTAAGCCAGCGGCGAATTCAGGTTTTTTACCCATCTGCTCCATCTTCTCGCTGATCTCGGGTCCGCCGCCGTGGACGAGTACCGGCTGCATCCCGACGTACCGCAAGAGCACGATATCTTCGATGATGCCCTCCATGAGACGCTTGTCGATCATCGCGTGGCCGCCAATCTTGATTACGACGAACGATCCGTAAAACTCACGAATATAGGGCAACGCTTCGATGAGAATTTGCTCCCGCTTCATTTACCTTTAGTTCCGACTGGGAATAGAAATATCTTCCTGCGCGCGCATCCTCAGGCGGCCGATCGGTCGTCGCGAACGCTCAGGGACCGTCTCGCCCTTAAGACTATATGCCTCGAAGACTATGAGGCACGTGGTGAACCGTCGGAGGCGAGTGGTGGATCATATGGGGTACAAAGCGGCGTGCATTCAGATGGGTGCGCTCGGCACGCGTTCGGAAAACGTTGATCACGCAGTCGAGTTAATCGACGAGATGGATGCTGACATCATCGTACTTCCAGAGCTGTTCACCGACTGCAGAGATTTCAAGGCCGGAGAGCCCATTCCAGGGCCCACGACTGAGGTCTTCGCGCGGCTCGCTCGCGAAAGGGGCAGCTACATCGTCATGGGCAGCATGCTGGAGGTGGACGACCATCGGCGCATGTTCAACACTAGCGTGCTCATCGATAGAGGCGGCACGATCTGCGCACGGTACCGCAAAATTCATCTGTTCTCCTATCGGTCGAAAGAGAAATGCTCATTGATCGCAGGAACGGAAGTTGTCGTGACGCCGACCGAGCTTGGCGTCGTCGGCCTTTCGATCTGTTATGACCTGCGTTTTCCTGAGCTCTATCGGGCTATGGTCAAGCAGGGGGCTGAAATTATTATCTGTCCTGCCGCATGGCCATCCCCGCGCATTGAACATTGGATCGCGCTAAACAGAGCACGGGCTATCGAAAACCAGTGTTACTTCATCGGCTGCAATCAAGTGGGCACGCCGGTGCCGACGACTACTTTTGTCGGCGGCAGCATGATTACCGACCCGTGGGGAGAGACTCTTGCTGCCGCGGGTAACGCTGAAGGTATCATCAGCGCGGTAATAGACGTTGCGGTGGTTAACCAAGTCAGAAAGGAGTATGCTTTTCTCAACGACATGGTCCTACTTTGACGGCGGCAACGCGCGCCGCGCGCCGCGCAGGTGCGTTCGATTTGCAGGTCGACCGGATGATTTGATGATCGCTCCGCTGCGAGCAAAGTTTAAGAGCCCCTGTGCTATAGTAGATGTCTGGCTCCGGTAGTGTAGTCCGGCCAATCATGAGGGACTCTCACTCCCTCGACTTGGGTTCAAATCCCAACCGGAGCATATTTGATTCGCCGGCGTCTGTGGCCAGTTCTTCAAGTGGTCTATCAAATGGCCACGCGCATGGCCGCTTCGTTTCGCTCTTCCTGGGAGAAAAAAGGGCGCGGCCGGGCGGCGGTCGTGGCTCGGTTAGCGTTCACTCATGGAGCAACCTCTCGCGTGCGATCTGCATTGCATTGATTGCGGCCGGAAAGCCCGCATAGACTGCCATCATCAGGATGGTCTCGACAAGCTCCTGTCGCGTGCAGCCGATGTTGAGAGCTGCCTGAATGTGGTCGCGAAGTTGATCCTCTCGATTGCCGAGGGCAGTTAGGGCGGCGACGATGCAGAGTTCCCGCTGTTTCGCACGTAGTCCCGGACGAGTGTAAACATCTCCGTACGCAAACTCAATAACATAACGTGCAAGGTCGGGCGCAACAGCGTCCATGCTCTGAATGAGGTTTGTGATACCCTCTTCGTTCACCTTGCGCAGCGCTTCGATCCCGCGCTTATATCGTTGGTCTTCCAAGCTTATCTTCACACGCATGGCGCCGCGTGGATATAAGCGCTGTTATAGGTCAGCGGCATTCGAATGCAATCTTTGTGGCCGGGCCCGCCGTCACTACCTTTTTATAAACGCGTAGAAGTGTTGTAAGCGATCAAAGTGACTGGGTGCCTATCGCTGCCTTTCATCACTAATTACGGCTTGCTTGAACTGTTTCTCGTCAGCGCCACCTCATCAGTGCTCCCTATCCCGACAGAGCCCACAATCGCGCTGCTGCTGAGCGAGAACGTGAATCTGCTAGTCATCCTGCTCGTGCTGATTCCTGCGTCGGTTCTTGGCGCCTCAGTGGGGTACCTCTTGGGCAAATACGGGGTACGCAGGATCATACCCTTCCATAACCCCGAACGCGAAGAGAGGGTCCAGGCTTGGTTTGGTAAATATGGGGCAGCGCTGTTGATAATCTCGCCATGGATTCCATTTGCCGGCGATGTGGTGCCCATCGTCGCTGGAGTCGAAGAGTTTAACCCGACCACCTTTCTCATTATCATGTTTGTAGCCAAGGCTATAAAAGGCACAGCGGTCGTGTTCTTCCTCTCCTTCTTCGTTCAGCTGGTTGGCGTACACTTCTAACGCGTCAGCTACTCACAGCTTAACAAGGCGGGGCAAAGCGGCACCGCGTCTGGCTCTTAGCATGGACAAAAAAAGAGGTGACGCCGTGCGGGAACGTGAGGTCACTCTTCGACGAAGGAGATAGCCTCAGTCGGGCAGCTGTCAGCAGCCTCTTGACACTCGCATTCGCTGCAGGCAGTCGCGTCGATGACGTGCGACAATCCATCATCCTGAAGCTCAAAGACGTCAGGGCATATGTCTTCACACGCTCCACATCCGACGCATAGCTCGACATCTATTTTGGGTACTAACATGGTCACGCTAACCATGCTGCTTACTCTTTAGGTTTATAATTATCGGTCTTCTGGCTCAGGTAGCCCATTTGAACCCCTAGGACGGCAACGCTTACGAAATTGTTTCTCTGAATCGCACGGAACGCTCATGCATAACACATAAGACTCAAGACTGCGCTCATACGCTCGTGTTTGATACGCATGCCCACATGGACACTCGTCCGTATGAGGACTTTGAACTGATGGGGGTCGCTGGCATCTCTGACGTGCTCACGCTCGCGCATGACCCGATGCGAATGTCAACCGCAGACGTCCTGCTCGACCACTTTCACAAGCTTGCGCACGGCGAAGTGCGGCGAGGCGCGGAAAATGGCATCAGCGTGCACGTCGGTCTCGGTGTTCACCCGCGCTCTATAAACGCCCAAGTCGACGAAACGCTGCGGGCGCTGCCCGAGTATCTCTCGCATCCAGATGTGGTCGCCGTTGGGGAGATCGGTCTAGAACGATGCACTGACTTCGAGGAGCGGGTTTTTCGCGCGCAGCTCGAGATCGATTACTATCCTAAAGTCATCCACACGCCGCGGCGCGGGAAGAGAGAGGCGCTCGAGCGAATCGTTGCGATCGTCGACGACGTTGGGGCAAAGGACGTGGTTATCGATCACATCGATCCGTCTACGATCGATATCGCGCTCGAAGCGGGGACGTATGTCGGTATTACCGTCCAGCCAGGCAAAGCATCGGTGCAAGATGCGGTGGAATTGATCAGAGAGTATCCTGAAGCGAAGTTTGTCGTCAACAGCGACATGAGCGCGCAGCGATCGGATTGCTTGTCGGTCGCACGGGTGTTCCACGCGCTCAGCCTAGAGGGGTACGCCGATCGAGGACAGAAGGCGTGCGTACAAAACGGCCTCGACCTATTTCTGCGATAACGTTTGCGTCTTGAAGCGCTGCTTCATGATCTGTCTTTTCCTTGCGTATACTTTATTACCTTCTGAGCGCTACTAAATTTGATGATACTATGACCGACGAAAAGAAAGAAGAAAAGAAAGAAGAGAAGAGAATCACGCCGAAGGACTATTGGATGAGTGACCCCTTCGCCGAGATGCGCCGCATGTTCGACACGTTCCGCGCCAATATGGAGGACTCCCTCGAGCGCGTGTTCCCCTCACAAGCGCCGATGCCCGTTCTGAAACAGCCAAGCGTAGATGTCCTTGACCTTGGCGACGCCCTTCAGGTAGTCGCAGATATGCCCGGAGTGCAGAAGGAGGATATCGAGATCAACCTTACCCCCGAACGGATTGAGATCAGCGCTGAATCGAGCACCGAAACGGAACGCAAGGATGAGGATTACACCTATCGCGAGCGCGGCTACGCATCGTACCGCCGGATGCTCGACCTCCCCGCTGACGTTCTTCCAGATAAGGCAGAAGCAACGTTCAAGAACGGAGTGCTCGAGGTGAAAATCCCGAAGAAGGAGCCCACTGAGGTGGAAAAGAAAACGCGAGTGACCGTTAAGTAGGTTGGTGCGCCATGGAAGAACGCAAGTACCCCTTCGAGGCGACCATTTCTCCCGAGGTGCTCGAACGGGGGCGCCACTGGATCATGGTCCAGCTGAGGAACATATCAACGGAGCGCCTCGTCGACGTAAGCGCGACGCTGTATACTTACAACTCGTACGATCTCGACGTATTGCCAAGCGGCTCATTTCATTTTGTGAAAGAGTTGGCCCCGCACGACACTGCCGCGCTTAACTTTCACGTTTTTGCGAACCACACTGGACGGGTCTATCTACACGTCACGGCGTACCGCGACGGTGCTCTCGTGAGCTGGTACTCTCCGGATCAGCAGGTTCGACTCACTGAAGATCCCGCCGAGATCCAGACATTTTTCGCGAATCGGCCCTACTGGGCGTATGAAGAAACAATCGAGACGGAAACGGTAGTGCACGCCCACCGCGACGTGTCGAATCTCCGGCTCGAAATCGCTGCAACTCCCCCGTCAAAAGCCCACAAGCTTATGGACGTGATCGATATCGATTTGATAGCAGAAGGCGGCACGAAGCGATTCGTAAGCGAGCTCTACGCGAGTGAAGAAGGCACATATCTCCTCACAGCGCGCCTTTTTCACGAACAGAAGCTCATTAGCAGCAAGCAGACTTCCTGCTACGTTGCGCCCTTTGAGGAGTGAATCTACGGCTCGTTGGATACCAACAATAACCACTCCCTCACGAATTCGTTCGTCACACAACCGCAGCGAGGCATAATGAACAGAAATGTGCGGGCCCTTAGAGGGTACTTTTCGAACTACATCCGAAACGATTTCGACAATCCGTTCTACGCCTCATTCAAGATCACCCACCGGTGCAACCTGCGGTGTGGCTTTTGCAACGTCTGGGCAGATAAGATCCCTGACCTTAACACGAATGACGTGCTCACCGTCATCGATAATCTGTCTCAAGCAAGCACCTTTACTATCAGCTTTGAAGGGGGAGAGCCGCTACTGCGCAAGGATATCGGTGAAATTCTCCGCTACACACACGACTGCTCAAACTATATTCTGTTTACCACCAACGGACTACTCATCGACCGACGGCCATTTGCAGAGTACGCACGGTACTTCGATTTTCTGCAGTTATCCATTGACGAGGGCCACGGCAACATGCACAAGCTTGACCGGCTCGACTTCTTCTCTGATCTTGGCATCAAGACGACGGTGCAAACAGTCGTAACGAAGCGCGACCTCGATAAGATCGAGGAAAAGGTGGAAAAAGTGCACGCTCAAGGCCACAAGATTCTCATTATGCCTGCGTTCAACTTTGAAGGCACCGAAGACCTCGCGCCGGATCTGATGGCACTTCGCGAGATCGTTACGCGCCTGAAGCGCGAGTACGGGAGCACCCTCACAACAAGTCGCTCGTACATCGAGAGTTTTGACCAACCGTACACGTGCCGAACGCTTAGCGTCATGATCGAGCCTAACGGCGACATTATTTACCCGTGCATGCCCATCGGCACGAAGTTAGGCAACCTGCTCGAAAACGACCTTCAGACCCTTATGACTTCGAAACGGGCACAGGCTGACCGTGAGCAGATGCTGCGGTGCGACAGGCACTGTCTTATTTATTGTCACGCTGAAACGTCCCATCTCATGTCACTGCGCAAGCTCGTCCCCTACGCGCGAAACATCGTGACTTTCCGCGCGTTTGGCTAGGCAAGTGGCATCACAGTCCAGGAGAGTCATTTGATCTGTCCTCGTTCGCGCATTGTGTTCAAGGCTCACATCAACGCGAGAAGAACAAGGCTCGCGATCGTTGTACGGGCGCAGCGAGCTGCAGACGAGGACCGGGAAATATCATCAAGCGACGCTCAACTATTTTAGAAACTATGGAAGGTCATAACGTGATAAAAGATGCCATGTTGTGGGAACCGATCGAAAACGAGGCAGTACACTGTTTTGCGTGCTCACACGAGTGCAAGATTAAGAAGTGGGAGCGTGGGATCTGTCACGTGCGGCAGAATCTCGACGGCAAGCTCAAAACCCTCATCTATGCGGAGGTGAGCTCAATGAACGTCGATCCGATCGAAAAGAAGCCGCTGTATCATTTTTACCCCGGATCAAAGGTGTTTTCGCTCGGTTCGGTGAGCTGCAACTTCCGGTGTGAGCACTGCCAGAACTACGACATCTCCTTCGCGGAAGTCGGAGAGCTAGGCACGACGGAAATCCCTCCGGAGCGTTCCGTGCAGCTCGCTCTCGAGCGCAACTGCCGCGGGATTGCTTGGACGTACAATGAGCCGACGATCTGGTTTGAGTATACGTACGATTCTGCGATCCTCGCCAAAGAAGCCGGTTTGTACACGGTGTACGTCACCAATGGTTATATGACGTCGCAAGCTCTCGAAAAGATCGGACCCTATCTCGATGCGGCAAACGTCGACGTGAAAGGCTTCAACAAGAAGTTCTACAGCGGCGTCTGCAAGGCACGCCTCGATCCCGTGCTCAAAACGTGCGAGCGCATGCGCGAGCACGGTATCCACCTCGAACTGACGTATCTCGTTATTCCCGGACTGAACGATGACGAAGCACAGCTCACCGCTTTTAGCGAGTGGGTGGCGGCCGTTGACTGCGACACACCGGTTCACTTCTCGCGCTTCCATCCTGATTGGCGTATGCTTGACCGTCCTGCAACACCCATAGAAACGCTCGAAAAGGCGCATAGCGCCGCAGTACGGGCCGGACTGCGCTACGTCTACCTGGGCAATGTTCCGAGCCAGCACGAGAATACGTTCTGCCCCGAATGCGGCGCCGTCATTATCGAACGAACAGGCTTTGCCATCAAAAAACGAGGTAAACAGTGTCCCGGATGCGGGCGCGAAGCGCCCATCATCGATCAGTAAGACTTCCGGGTGATGGTGAGGCACACCTTCAGTATCTTTTTCATTCGGTCGATGCTGAGCTCTTTACGGGCCATCGCGATGTCGCTCATCAGGTCTTTCCTGCTCATGCGCGTGTAATGCTCGTTTCTTTCTATTTAAGTACTTCGAAATGAGTCTTGTGCGTAAAGATTGGCGCATGGGGCTTATCCATAAAGGTTAATACCGTGTCGCGTCCTATCGGGTGTGACCATGATCTGTAAACGCTTATCTGAGGTGACCGACGCCGAATTCGACCGTCTTCTCGACCGTGGTGCGGCCGTACGTGAGGTTATGGGCCACGTCCAGAAAATCATTAACGATGTGAAAGAAAACGGCGACACCGCCGTCATGCAATACACCTTAGAATATGACAAAGCCGACATCGTCGGGCTTCGAGTAACAGAAGGGGAGCTCCTCTCGGCGTACGAAAATGCTTCGCAAGATGTCATCGACGCGTTGTATAATCTATCCGACAACATCACGTCGTTCCACATGCGACAGGTGCAAAGCGACGTATGGCTTCACGAGGTTGCTCCGGGAGTTGTCTTCGGGCAAAAGACCACGCCGCTCGATCGCATCGGCGCCTACGCGCCCGGAGGATTTGCTCTGTACCCTTCGACAGCACTCATGAATATCGTGCCGGCCAAGGTAGCCGGTGTGCGCGAGGTCGTCGTGTGTATTCCGCCGATGCCTGATGGCACCGTGCCGGTGGCAACGCTTCTCGCTGCAGATATTGCAGGTGCGAACGCTGTCTATAAGATTGGGGGGGCGCAGGCGATCGCTGCAATGGCGTATGGGACAGAAAGCGTCGCAAAGGTAGACAAGATCGTCGGACCAGGCAACGTGTACGTAACGGCCGCAAAGCTTCTGGTGCAGAGTGCGGTCGAAATCGACTTCCCCGCGGGCCCAAGTGAAATTGCGGTGCTCGCCGATGGAGGGAATCCCGAGTTTATCGCCGCTGATATCCTCGCCCAACTCGAGCACGGCCCTACGTCATCCGGCTTCCTGCTGACCCCGTCTCCAGAACTCGCACGCGAGGTCAAAAAGGAGCTCACTGCACAGCGCGAAGCAGCCCCGCGAAAGGATCTCATTGATCTGAGCAACACTGCCGTTCTTGTGGGCGACAGCGTGGATTCTTGCATTTCGTTCATCAACGACCTCGCTCCCGAGCACCTCGAACTCATGGTGCGCGATCCGATTACCGTGTTGCAAAAGATCCGCAATGCCGGGACCGTCTGCGTGGGGGACTATACGCCCGCAGCTGCTGGTGATTACGCTACCGGAATAAGCTCCACGTTGCCAACCGGCGGATCCGCCAAGTACGTCAGCGGGCTTAATGTTGACCACTTTACTAAGAAGATGAGCGTGCAAGTGCTAACGAAAGACGGGTTGGACAGCCTTGCGGACCTCGTCCGTTCGCTTGCACAGATCGAGGGGTTGCCTGGACACGCAGCGTCAGTGCTGCGGAGGCTTCAATGAAGCTCACGCGCTCGAGCGCGATTGTCCCAGAAACTGACGTGACCGTTGCGGGGTGGGTGCATGAGCTTCGTGACCTCGGGGGTATCAGCTTCCTTCTGCTCCGTGATCGCGACGGCGTTATGCAAATCACCATGCCGAAGAAGAAGGTCCCCCCTGAACTTGTCGAACATGTGCGAAGTCTCAGCCGGGAGTCTGTCGTCCGCGTCGCGGGACTCGTCAAGGAGGAGCTGAAAGCGCCGCAAGGCTTTGAGATTATTCCCTACGAGGTTGAGCTGCTCAACGCTGCGGAATCACCGCTTCCGCTTGACGTTACCGGCAAGGTGCGGGCCGATCTAGATACGCGCCTCGACGCGCGGTTCATGGACGTGCGGCTTCCAGCCACGCGCGCTATCTTCCTTATTCGTGCGACGGTGCTCCACGAGGTGCGGGCGTTTCTATCAGCCCACGATTTTATCGAAATTCAGACTCCTAAAATGGTAGCTACGGCGACTGAGGGTGGGACGCAGCTCTTCCCCATATCGTACTTTGACCGTGAAGCGTTCCTGAACCAGAGCCCGCAGCTCTACAAGCAGATGATGATGGCGGCCGGCTTGGAACGGGTTTTTGAGGTTGGTCCCATATTTCGCGCCGAGGAGCACGATACGCGTAAGCATCTTAATGAAGTGACCTCGATCGACATTGAGGCCTCATTTTTGGACGATAATGAGGTCATGGAGCTCCTCGAAGAGGTCATTCAGCACGTCTATGTCGCCGTTGCCGAGCACTGCAGCGCGCCGCTCCAATCGTTGGGCGTGACGCTTTCGATCCCCTCCATTCCCTTCAAACGAATCGCTTATGCTGAGGCGATTGAAATCGCAGATATCCCATGGGGAGACGATCTCGACACCGCGGCAGAGAAAGCGGTCGGCGAGGAGATCGCTGAGCACTACTTCATCGTGGACTGGCCGGTCGAGCTGAAACCGTTCTACGTGCAGCCACGCAACAATCTCTGCTACGCTTTCGACCTCATGCACCCGAGGATGGAACTCGCGTCAGGTGCGCGACGGATTCATGATTACGCCCTCCTCGTCGAACAGCTTGCCGGCAAATCGCTCGCGCCTGAAAACTTTGGGTTCTATCTGGACGCATTTCGTTTCGGCATGCCGCCTCACGCGGGGTGGGGTTTGGGGGCGGAGCGTCTTCTCGTAACCATGCTCGGTCTCGCCAACATTCGGGAAAGCGTTCTTTTCCCTCGTGATCGACGGCGGATTACGCCATAAAACCGAATTACGCGTTTGCGGTTCGAGTACATACCATAAAGTATAAGGTGCGAACCCCGCACTACTTTACGAGGTAGGGTATGCGTTATCAAGACGATCCAGATGAGGTGCCGCTTCGCTTGAGGGTCAAACAAGGGGTTCCGCGCTCGACGCTCGATCAGCGCGTGACGAAGCTCGAGCACAAAGTTGCTGAATTGTCGAGCCTCCTAAACGGTATCACTCAACAGCTCGTCGACGTCAGTTCTTCAGTCCACGATATGGCACTGCTTCCGAACGTAAACGACAGCAACGAGCTTCCAAGCGAAACAGAGCCGGTCGAGCCTTCGCTTCTCCCACAACAGACCAAGAAGAAGACGACCTATATCATCGCGGATGCGGATTGTGCTCCCGAGCCCCAGCGTCGCCTAGGCAACGATATAATCATCGCTGATCGCGAATTGTGAGCGGGCTCGCGGCCCGATGAAACTATGTTCATTAGAGAACTTGAGATTCACAACTTCAAGTCATTTGGAAAAAAGGTGAAAATTCCTTTTTTTGACGATTTTACGGCCGTTTCTGGACCTAACGGTTCAGGGAAGTCGAACATCGTCGATAGCGTACTCTTTTGTCTCGGGCTCTCGAGTTCGCGGACTATGCGCGCTGAGAAACTCACCGACCTGATTTTTAACGGGAATGGCGCTGAAGAAGCAATGGTCAAGGTGAAGTTTGATAACGCCGACGCCGAACTGCCCACCGACGCGGAAGTGACGGTTGCGCGAAAGGTGCGCCGCACGGCAAGCGGGTACTATAGCTATTACTACCTGGACGGCAAGCCGTGTACGTTGGCGGACATTCACGAGCTCCTCTCGAAAGCGTGCATCACCCCAGAAGGCTACAATGTTGTGCTCCAAGGCGACATAACGCGCATCATCGAGGTAAGCCCACTTGAGCGTCGTAAAATCATCGATGAGATCGCCGGTATTGCTGAGTTTGACCGAAGGCGGGATCGAGCGCTGAACGAGCTCGAAGTAGTCCGCGAACGCGTCGAGCGCGTCGACATCATACTCAACGAGGTGGCGCTCCGGCTCGAGCAGCTTAAGGTCGAAAGGGAGCACGCCCTCAGGTATCAAGAGCTCAAAGCTAAGAAAAGGGATTATGAAAAAATGGTCTTTGCGTCAAAGCTCAACAAGCTCGCGAGAGAGATCGAGGCGATCGAAGGTGACTTGGCGCGCAAGCAGCGGAGCAAGGACAAGGCGGTTCGCGAGCTCAGCGCAACGCGAGACGCGATCTATGATTTTGAGAGTCAGCTGAGCGCACTCAACAGCGCCGTGTCCGAAAAAGGCGAAAACGAGCAATTCGAATTGACAAAACACATTGAGAGCATCAAAGGGAGTCTTGGGCAACATCAAAGCAGGATCGATTTTGTGACCAAGGAGGCAGACAACCTCGAATCACAGAAGCGCAAGGTATTCATCGAAGTGAACGCCCTCAAGCAGAAGCACGAGGCACTGCAGAGCGATCTGGGAGCTGAAGCGGTGCGACGGGCAAGCCTTTCAAGCGAGCTCGAAGAGCAGGAGCAGGATCTCAACGCGCTTAAAGAACAGCTTGCCACGCTCGACGAAAATGTGACTCAGGCGCGCGACGAACTCTTTGAGAAGCGCAAAATGCTTGGCGAGGAAAAGGACAAGCGGGGGGACGTCGTACGCGCCCGAGACCGGGTGCTCGACGTCTTACGTCGCGCCTCAACGGACGTGCACGCGCTCGAGGGGAAGATTGACGGCGTGCGGTCAGACGCGGCTTCTGTCGAGCGTGATTTGGAGAAGATCCATCAGAACCGCGCCGCGCTTGCGCGAAAATTGGAGAACGCGCGCGAGAACATCAAAGACCTCGAGGTGCGACGCGAGGACCTAAAGCTCGCCATGGAAACGGTCGAAAGACGGCTGAATCAAGCGCATCAGGAGTTCGTCCGCGCAGAAGCGCGCCTCAAAGAGAGCTTCGGCAAAGCGGTGGAAGCGATAATGGCCGCCCAGTTGCCTGGGGTCCGTGGCGTCGTAGCGGAGCTGGGCAAGGTCGATCCGCGGTATACCACGGCGCTCGAAATTGCGGCAGGCCCGCGCTTGCGAAACATCGTCGTCGACACGGATGCGGACGCGGCGCACGCGATCGCCTATTTGAACGAGCAGAACGTGGGCCGTGCGACATTTCTGCCTCTGAACAAGATGAAGTCTGTCCACCGCGAAGCGCTCCCGGCGCGCCACGGCATCGTCGACTATGCCATCAATCTCATTGATTATGACCAGGAGTACGCAGCGGCGTTTTCGTACGTGTTTGGCAAGACCGTTGTGGTCAATGAGCTCGAGCCGGCTCGCACCCTGATTGGCCGGTACCGCATGGTGACGCTCGATGGTGAGCTGCTCGAAATGAGCGGGGCCATGACGGGGGGCATCGACCGACGGGCGCTGAGGTTTATCGCCGGCGAGGAGCAACAGCTGCACAAGCTTAGTCGCCAGATACGCGAGTACGAAAAGGAACGTGAACGCCTGCAGCAGGAGCTCAACGACGTGGACGACCTTTTGCTACAAGCCCGGCACGACCTCGTCACGGCTGATGGCGAGCGGGAGCGTTTGGCGCGGGAGGCTGAAGCTTTCGAGGCGCGAAAGGAGCAGGCTAACGCAGAATCGGACGCTGAAATCATCCACCTCGCTGCAATGCGGGCGGAGAAAGAGCAAGCGGGCGTAAACATCAATGAGCTTGAGGAACGAGAGGCGCTACACGGTTCAGCCATTGCCGCCCTTGAACATGACATCGCGGAACTTGAAAAGCGGCTCAAGGGTACCGACGCGTCAAAGCTTACCGAAAACCTCGCTCAGATCGCGGACGAGGTCCGACGGCTGCAGGGTCGCATCAGCAAATGCGACGCATCTACTGCTGATTTCCGCCTTCAGGAAGACTACAACGAGAAGAAGCTTGCTGACGCCAAAGAGCATTTGGAAACGACCGATAAGCGGATCAGGGAGCTCCGGGCCAGCATCCGTGAATATTCCGAGGCTTCTGCGCATCTCGAACAAGAGCTCGCTGACGTTTGCGGCCGCGAGCGCGAACTCGCCCGCGAGCTTTCAGAACTGCGTGAAGGACGGGATGCCCTGCTGGAACAGATCAGCCTGAAGGAGACGGAGAAAGCGGATCTCCAGCACAAGATTGATCGCGCCGATCAGGCGCTGGAAACCCTCGATTATCAGCGGTTGGAGCTCGAAGCCCGCCGAGACGAGCTCAAAGCAGAGGCGGGCGAGATCGACGACGTGCCGCCTGAGGAGCCGCATGAGGCCATCGTGGCAGCGCTGAGAACCCTCGAAGCGCAGCTCGAGTCGATGAATGACGTCAACATGCGTGCCATCGAGGATTATGGCAACGTCGCGCGACGACAACAGGACCTCGCCGCACGCAAGGACACGCTTTTCAATGAACGCGCTGAGATACTCGAGCGCATCGACCGCTACGGCCTGATGAAAAAGGAGGCGCTGCTCACGGCGTTTGAACGCATCAATGCGAACTTCAAGGTCATCTATGCGGAGCTCTCGGGAGCCACGGGTGAGCTTGCTCTGGAGAACTACGAGGATCCCTTCGACGGCGGCCTGTTCATCCACTCATGGCAGCGTGGCAAGCACGTGCAGCGAATCGAGGCGATGTCGGGCGGAGAGAAGAGCCTTGCAGCGCTGGCGATGATCTTCGCCATTCAACGGTACATGCCGGCGCCGTTCTATATGTTCGACGAAATCGACATGTTCTTGGACGGTGCAAACTCCGAACGGGTCGCGCGCATGATCAAGAAGCTCTCCTCGAACGCTCAGTTCATAGTTGTTTCTCTGCGAAAACCCATGATCGAAGCGGCCAGTCGCACGATCGGCGTCTCAATGCAGGAGGGCAACATCTCGAGCGTCACTGGGGTGAAGCTCAATTGACCAGCGATGGACGCGCCGGCGCCACAGCCAACGGTGAAGCGCTTGAAGATTTTGATGAACGATCAATTGATATTCTAGTCTCGCTCGCGAAAAACGGCGAGATCGATCCTTGGGATATCGACATCGTCGACGTCACCGACAAGTTCTTAGCCCAAGTCGCGGAGCTCGAAAAACTCGACTTGCGGGTGTCGAGTCGAACGCTCCTTTTTGCATCTATACTGCTGAGGATGAAGGCGGACGCGCTAGAGGAATCGGAACCGCAAGACGTAGACGAAGAAGAATTGCCCGAAGAAGAGCTTCGCGCGTGCTTCCCCGCCCTCAAGCCTAAGGTACGGCGGCACGCGAAGCGTCGCGTCACTCTGTCAGAACTCATCCACGAGCTTAAAAAAGCGACAAAGCGACGGGAAAAGTCAGACGTGCGCCGGCTCATACAGCTTCAAGCACAGGAGTTTGACGCTCTCGCAGTTGCGCACACAGAAGACATCGAGCGGCAGGTCAAACAAGTGCAGCGCGAGCTTAAGCGACGCTTCGGGAAGCAGGATCAGGTGCTTTTTAGCGAGCTCGTCGTCGATAATACTGCTGAGCATATCGTTCAAACCTACATACCATTACTCTTTATGGCAACGAGGCGACAGATACAGCTCGAGCAGAAGGAATTATTCGGTGACATCTTGATCCAATGCAAAAACCTTTAACGCCCTTGCCTCGTTCATGAACGATAATGAACGATAGAGACCTCATCGAGGCAGCGCTCTTCGTTGCAGGCAGGCCATTGACCCTTCTCGAACTTGAGTCTACGGTTAGCTTTGATGCTGATGTCGAAGAAATCGTCGAATCGCTCATCGAAGAATATCGGAAGAATGGCGCGCTTGAGATCGTTCGGACCGGCGAAGACATCGTGATGCAGGTGAAGGGCGAGTACGCTGACGCGGTCCGCACGATCGCTCAGCGTGATCTCGAGACGCCCGTACTGCGAACGCTTGCCGTTATTGCGTTTCATCAACCGGTCACACAATCAAAGGTAGCTGAAATTCGAGGTAACAAAGCGTACGGACACGTGCATGAGCTTGAGGCGCGCAAGCTCGTTGAATCGGAGCCTTACGGCAGAACTAGGGTGCTCAGAACTACCAAAGCTTTCGCGGACTATTTTGGTTTCGAGACGGAAAGCCTCGAGGAGATTAAGCAAAAAATCGGGCTACTTCTCCGGTAGCCGCGCGTGCGCGGTGTA
>DASPOC010000114.1:0-11241 GCA_035626195.1 Bathyarchaeia archaeon
CACTATTCTTACGATATGGATAAAATCTTTTTTGAAGAGCTGGAGCTTCGTGACGCAGATTACGCGCTTCGCGTGGGATCAGGCACAGACGCAGAACAAACCGGCAGGATCCTAGTTGGCGTCGAAAGGGCTTTGATCAAAGAGCAGCCAGACGTGGTTTTGGTGGAAGGAGATACGAATTCCGTTTTTGCAAGCGCATTTGCAGCGACGAAGCTTCACGTCGAAGTGGGGCACGTAGAAGCAGGCTTGAGAAGCTACGATAGGTTCATGCCAGAGGAAATAAACCGCGTACTTACTGATCATATCTCCGATTTCCTTTTTGCCCCGACCGCGAAAGCACGAGCAAATCTCTTGTCCGAAGGAATTCCTTCAAACAAGATATCGGTGACAGGTAACACTATCGTGGACGCAGTCCGCCAGAACCTTAAACTTGCACAAAAAAGAGCCAGTATTCTCGAAGAGCTGAATATTGACGAAAGAAACTACTTTCTGACAACCGCGCATAGACGAGAGAACGTCGACAGCAAAGCACGCCTTGGCGGAATTTTGAAAGGATTAAAAGCGTTGCACGATGAATTCGATGCGCCAATAATATTCCCCATGCATCCAAGAACTAAGAACCGCGTGGCAGAGTTCGATCTAGCCTTAGACGGCGTCGTATCGACTCCCCCTATCGGCTTTCTCGAGTTCTTGCTATTGGAAGCAAATGCGAAGCTTATTATCACCGATTCTGGAGGCGTGCAAGAAGAGGCGTGCACTCTCAAAGTCCCGTGCATAACGGTTAGAGATAACACCGAAAGGCCTGAGACGGTGGCAGTCCATAGCAACTTAGTGGTTGGCACCGAAGCTGATAAGATCGTAACCGGAGCAAGAGCGATGCTAAACAAACCACGCAATTGGGATAACCCGTTCGGCAACGGTGACTCAGGGCAGCGCATCGTGGCCGTACTTAAGAGCGTTTTCGAAGCTTGTGGCGTCGACCTGTGACGCGAAAAAGATTTTCTGCTCGCGGCGAAGGCGCCTTCCCACTTATCCTACATACGACTCAGAGGCGCACGATTTCGCTTCTAAGACGTGGCTTGACCCGCTTTTTCTGCCACTTCACGGCAGACCGCCAACAATTCCTCACCTGCCTTCTCCCATGAAAACTTCCGCGCTTGTGCTACGCCTTTTCTGCTCATCTCTCTTTTTAAGTCGTCGTCCTCGAGCACGGTGAGCATTGCGTGCGCAAGCGCTTCGACGTCATATGGATCAATGAGCAGAGCTGCTTCTCCGACCACTTCTGGCAGCGAAGAGACGTTTGATGCAATAACCGGACACCCGCACGCCATCGCTTCGAGTACCGGAAGTCCAAATCCTTCGTAAAGCGAAGGGTAAACAAAGACGTCAGCCTGCTCATAGAGGGCCAGTATGGCGGCATCTGGCAAGTAGCCCGCAAATGTGATTTGGCTGTTTTCATTTCGCACTCTGATATCCTGAAGGATAGCTTCCAATTCGGGAATGGCGGTTCTCATATATCCTGCGATGACCAATTCCAAAGGATTTTGAGATCGTTTTTGTGCGAGCTCAAACGCCTTTATCAGCCGCAAATGATTTTTCCGCGGGGAGATATCAGACACAATCAGGATCTTATTGCTCCCGAAATCATTTCGAGGAGGTTTTGGAGCGATGAACGGACCGTGGTGAATTACCACAACTCTGTCCGCTTGCAGACCCCAAAAACGCATTGCGTCCTTCTTCGTTGATTGTGAGACCGCGACGTATTTTTCAGGTACGTCGCTGAAGTGTTTTTGAAACGTATTGAAGAGCTTTATGGTCCGCCTGCCTTGGATTCCGTCCTCAGAAAAAACGTACGGTATAAAATCGTGCACCACTTGGATCCATCTTGACCTGGGCAGAAAGCCGTACTTGATGAGCAGAAGAAAAAAATACAAGGCCTCTAAGGGGTCGAGCACATCCCACGGCGGAGCCAGGAACAGTACCACATCACTTTCCTTATACAACCGTATTAGTTTCACCATAGTCTGGGGTGTCAGAAAACGCGCGAATGTTAAAAGTGAGACTTTTTGATTGGCGAGGAGAGAAGGTGTAATGAAATCTATGCCTTGACGCGCTAGGACTGAAACCGCGTCCACTTCACTTGACTCGGATATTCTTTTGAGAAGCTCCTCGGCGACCCGTGGTATCCCATCTTTTTGTTGGGGAAAAGGTGCGATGACAGTAACTTTCATGAGCCTATAATGCTATTCCGAGCTCCGACTCACAATCTATTCTAGATCGAAGGCGGCGAAGAGATGTGCCTCTGATTTTTGGTTGATCCTTCATTCGAGTAGTTGACTCCTCATTTCGGAAGTGAGTCAGCCTCCTTCACTCAGTTGATCTGGACCGTGCATGGTAAGCACTTCGAGCAACCATCTGTTCGTCATATTACAAATAAATACAGCTTGGTAGTGTTGTACTCCTTGGTACAAAAAATCCTCTTTCTCGTTTCGTCGCTAACAGAATGGGTGATAGCATTGAAGATAGCGCAAGTTTGCATCAGGTATCTCGCTCCCGGCGGCGTGGAAACGCACATACAAAAGATTTCAGAGCGGTTGGTGGAACGAGGTCACGATGTCACCGTCTTTACAACAAACCTCAAAACACAAGTGCCTTGGCAGTGCTTTGAAGATTACGCCGCAGAAAGTTACGTCAACGGCGTGCGGGTAGTCCGGCTGCCAGTTAAACGATACCCATTCCCTTACGCAGCATACCCGGCCATTCCTGGCTTGATTAAGACTGTTTTCGATGCTGAAGATGATGTCGTCCACGCACATTCGCACCGCTATTACCAGATTCTTGCGTGCGCTGCAGCGAAATTGAAACGGGGCCGTCAACAAGGACGATACCAGATGCCATTAGTGGTCACCCCTCACTTTCATCCGCCGTCTAACGTTGAAACACCCGCCGCACGATTCTTGATGGGACTAGACGACGTCCTTGTTTCGCGTCGCGTTTACAAAATGGTCGATAAGATACTGGTTGTAACCGACAGTGAAAAGCCTTTCATCGGAAGATTCGCGCCCTCAACGAAGTGTGTTACCGTCCCAAACGGATTAGACATAGAAGACTGGACCCCTATTCCCGATGGTCGACTCTTTCGGAGGCGCTATAAGATGGACGACGATGAGAAGATGATCCTTTATACTGGAAGATTAGCAGATAACAAGGGACTGGAACACCTGATAGACGCCTCATATGACGTCGTTGCGAGGTATCCTGAAGCAAAATTCGTCATAGTAGGGGAAGATTGGGGCGTGCTGAAAAGGCTCAAAAAGAAGATATGGGCAAACAATTTGGATGATTACTTCGAGTTCACGGGCCATATAGACAGTTATGAACTTTTTAAGTCAGGATATGCAGCTGCCAACGTATTCGTTCTGCCGAGTCAGTGGGAAGCTTTTGGCATCGTTTTGCTTGAGGCGATGGCGTGTGGAACCCCAATTGTTGCTTCAGACGTTGGAGGGATCCCCGACGTCGTCGGAGATATCGGCAGAATATTTAAGTATGGGGATACACGAGCTCTTGCCGAAAACATCATTGATATTCTTGACAATGAGGAGCAAGAACGAGAGAAAAGCATTCAAGGCAGGGCGAAGGTAATTGAACAATTCACTTGGCGCGCCGTGGTCGATAGGCTTGAAGCAATCTATGAAAGCCTCGTCGACGCCAAGTAATTTGCACGCTGCCAAATCCTTCGAGTTTTGCGGCTGTTGTTTTGATAGGCGGAAGACGTGAGCACATAAGAGATGGCATCAACTAATGACGAAAAAACAGCAAAGCTGAAGCGCGGGTCATTGGTGCGCGGCATAAAAAACAGCGTGCTTTTGTTTGGTGGAAATGCGATCTCTGCAGTAATCTCGTTTGTCATCACCGTTTACATCGCGCGATTGCTGCCTGTCTCAGACTTTGGCTCATATATTACGGTGATCTCGTTTGTCACCTTGTTCGGCATCTTCACGGATTTCGGGATTAACACAGTCATAATCCGCGAAGGAGCAAAAAACCCTGAAGATACGCACAATCTCATTTTTAGCACGATGGGGCTCAAGTATCTCATGTCCCTCGCGTCCATGCTTGCTGTGATCGTATTCGCTCTTTTTACACCTTACTCACTCGAGGTGAAGGCGCTCATCGTGTTAATGTCTATTACGCTCTTGATGGGCGGCATCGGGAGTATGTTCAGCGCTGTTTTCAACATTTACCAAGACATGAAGTACATCTCGATCATTCAGATCGCTGAACGAACCACTTTTGCCTCTTTCGCGTTCATCTTTCTGATCGCAGGACTTGGCGTACCCGGCGTCATACTTGCGATCATCATAGCCGCTTTTGTCAGCCTGCTGTTGAGTTTCGTACTCAGCCGACGAATTCACTACTATAAGCTGAACTTCAGACCCATGTTAGATTATACCATACTAATGCCGGCTTTTTGGTTTGGCATTGCAGGGCTGCTTGGGACAGTCTGGCAACGGGTGGATACCATTATGCTCTCACTGTTGACCAATATGACGCAGGTCGGACTGTACACCCCAGCGGTCAACTACGTGGGAATAGGGGACATGGCTGTCCTCGCGCTCACTGGCGCATTCTTTCCCATTGTTTCGAGAACGGTGCACGAAAGGAGGGTATCCAAGAAGGAACTCTCTAAATATCTCGGCTACTTCGCTGTGGCAGGACTTGTCATTGTGGCTGTAACATATGCTTTCGGAGGAGAACTCATGATCTTAGCGTTCGGGCCGAAATACGCCGAGTCTATCGTGTTCATCAATATCCTTATCATCGGATTTGCCGTGAATTTGGTAACCATCCCAACCAGCCTCTTGCTCGACGCAACGAACAACCAGAAGGTACACGTGCTAAATGCGACTTATTTGACGGGGGTGAACGTTGGGCTGAACTTGATTCTGATACCGGCTCTGGGCGCTTTAGGTGCCTCATATGCGACAACTATATCGCAGAGTCTGGGTGCAGCCCTCGGCATACCTATTGCGCTCTACGTATTGAGGCGGTCGCACTATTTATGACAAGCCAGTTATAATGATAGCCGAAGCGTTCCTTTGGCTACCCCCCTCACAAATTCTCTTTTTTCCTTTTTCAACGCAATGTTGCTCATCTTGACACCCGTTATCTTCGTGTTAGACCTAAGGGTCAGACAAATTAATCGCGCAGCTCAAGCGAGAGAAGACGAGCGATGAGCACCGGAAAAGATAATAGCTCACTCAGCATAACCATTATTTAGAGCACAACGCTACTCAAGGATTCTGTGCGACCTGGACGACCGCTTTTTGAAGGATTGCGTTAGCCGGACGAGGTAGTTCACTTGAAAACAATATCAGAGAAGATTCTGTCAAAGCGTAGCGGGGCTGATGCCGCGAGTGGCGATATCGTCACTGTCCCAGTTGATTTGGTCTTTGCCCACGATGGCACACTGCCGCTCGCGATCCAGGAACTAGGCAGACACTCCGTGAAGTTTCCAGAAAGCGTCGTTGCTTTTTGTGATCACGCATCCCCCTCTCCTTCGGAGAAAGTGTCCAATGTCCAAACGCTCATGCGGCAGTTTGCCCACGCGTACGGGTTGGATTTTTATGAAAATGGTGATGGGATTTGCCATCAAATTGTCCTCGAACGGTACGCGTCACCCTATAAGATAATAGTGGGCGGGGACAGTCACACATGCACCCACGGCGCACTCGGCGCTTTCGCCACTGGAATGGGTTCGACTGATGTGGCTTCAATCATGGCCTACGGAAAAACGTGGTTAAAAGTGCCAGAAACCATACACGTAGAGGTTTCCGGAAAGCTCCCGAAAAGCGTTCACTCGAAGGACGTGTTCTTAGAACTGCTTTCACGAATAACAGCAGACGGAGCCACTTATAAGGCTCTAGAATTCTGCGGCGACACTGTTGACGCGATGAGCGTCGAGTCCCGCGCTACTATGTCCAACATGGCGATTGAAGCCGGCGCGAAGGTAGGAATGTGCGCAGCAGATAAAAAGGTTGAAGCGTATCTAGCGCACTACGGGCGCAGCAATGAGTTCACGCCTTTGCACGCCGACAAGGATGCCATTTATGTTCAAGAGGTCCGCATTCGCGCCGAGACTATCGTCCCGATGATCGCTAAACCCCACAAAGTCGATAACGTCGTTCCGGTTACGGAGCTTGAAGGTCAGGAGGTAGACCAAGTATGCATCGGCTCGTGCACAAACGGACGGATTGAAGATCTCCGCGCGGCAGCACGCATTCTAGACGGACATCGGAGCAAAGCGCGACTCGTGATTTACCCTGCAAGCCGCGATGTCCTTCTTAAAGCCCTTAAAGAAGGGATCCTGGAAACGCTTTTAAAGGCAGGCGCCTCGATAGGTCCCCCCGGATGCGGCTTTTGTATAGGAAGGACGGTCGCCTTGGGAGATGGAGAAATTGCTCTTTCCACTCAAAACAGAAACTTCAAAGGCAGGATGGGCAACGACACTTCATTCATTTACCTGTCGAGTCCGTCAACAGCGGCAGCAAGTGCGATCGGAGGGAAGATCACAGATCCGCGAGGCTTGAGGGGTTGAACGCTGTTCTCGATAGAGGAAAACATGAGAATTGAAGGGAAAGTTGTCCGAGTATTTCCTAGTGATACTAATACAGACGAGATCATTGCTGGAAAATATAAATATGATGAGCTGGACTTGTACAAGCTCGCACGGCACACCTTTGAATCACTCGATACGCACTTTTATGATGATTGCACGCGCTTGAAAGATCCGATTCTGGTTGCTGGGGCGAACTTCGGGTGCGGCTCGTCACGAGAGCAAGCCCCACAGGTTCTCAAAGCTTGCGGAGTCTCCTGCGTCATCGCTGACTCTTTCGCACGCATATTCTACCGAAATGGCTTCAATATCGGCCTTCCATTGGTTGAGTGCGAAAGCATCTCAAACAACGTGACCCAAGGCGAGATGCTTAACGTGGATTTCGATAGCGGGGTGATTAGAAGCGAGAATCGAAATGCCGAGTATCGGTTCAAGCCTATTCCACAGTTCATGCAAGAATTGTTAGAGAAAGGCGGACTAATGCAATACTTGGACGCCCGTGGCGGATTCACGGATTAACTAAATTCTGCATTTTTTTTAACAACTGAAGTGGTGAGGAAATGCGAGAAGCAGCCGTCATATTGGGAGATGGAGTTGGACCTGAACTCGTCAAAGCAATGATGCGAATTGTTACTGCTACCGGGGCGCCACTAAATATGGTCCCTTGTGAAGCGGGAAGCGACTGGTACGAGTCTCACGCAGGAAACTCATTGATTCCCGATGAGACCTGGGACGTAATCAACTCAACTCAAGCGTGTTTCAAAGGGCCGACAACAACACCTGGGGGGCCTGGTTCCCCTCGCAGCGTCGCCGTTACTATTAGACAGGAAAAGGATCTATTTGCAAACGTTCGTCCAATACGGACGTTTCCGAATACTCCCCGTCCTCTTGGAGATGTCGATTTTGTGTGCGTGCGCGAAGCGACTGAAGGCATGTATTCGGGCAGCGAAGTGCAGCTCTCGAGCGATATGTACGTCGCCCTACGGAAAATCACGAAATCCGCGAGTCGAAGAATAGCTCACTTCGCTTTTGCAGAGGCGGAAAAACGAAGCTGGAAAACGGTTGTAGCTATTCACAAAAGCAACATACTAAAGCAGACGGACGGTGCTTTTCTTGATGCCGTTCGCCAGGTTAAAAGCGAGTACTCGAACATAGAACTCTGGGAGTACCACGTGGACAACGTCGCACAACAACTCGTGAAGAATCCGCAGGTATTCAACAAATCGATATTGCTGTCTACGAACCTCTTCATGGACATACTAAGTGAAGAGTGTGCGGCGTTGGTTGGGAGCATTGGAATGAGCTTCTCGGCGAATTTCGGCGACACTTATGCCATGTTTGAACCAGCTCACGGTTCAGCTCCCAAGTATAAAAACCTTGATAAGGTAAATCCCACAGCTACCGTACTCGCCGGAGCGTGGATGCTCGATTACTTGGGCTTGAAACACGAATCCGCGATGATATTCAATGCCCTCCAGGAGACCGTTGCCGAAGGCAACACGACGTACGACCTAGGAGGCACTCTTAGAACAAGCCAAGTGACCGACTGCATCATGGAAAAAGTTGAGGGGGGCCCGGACTCAGCCGCTTGACGCGGCCGACCAAAAGCCTTATTCTTTTTCTGAACAGGCCGCGCACGCGCTGCGGCTTTGGTCTAACATGAGGCCCTTCTTACTGCAGCTCACGCACTCTTGAGAACGCCCCCCGCTCACGAAGCGCTTTTTAGGAGACATGTGTCGACAGTCGAAGCTTTTACGTAGCGTTTCGATCGAGCACTCATCGCACTGCACTTCGTGAATCATAATGCCTTCGCCGGCCAGAACACAAGAGTGAAAATCTAGGCTTTCCGAGCCGAGCAGGACACGCTCACGCCTGCGGTAGCGGCACTCCTTCATATTGCTCCCCCCTGGCTTTATTCGTAGCGTGTATGGGCAATCCAGGGCGGGAACGCTTCCTCGCTCGTTAGGAAGTATTTAATAGCGTACTCCTTGAGTTCATCATCTGAAACGCTGGAGGTCCGCGCCTCCTCATCATAAAGTTTATGGATGTCGTTGCAGATCATCTTAATCCTGCGGTCGTTTTTCCTCAAGTTCACCTCGACGCCCAGAAGCTCGTTCAAGACCTCTTGCATCTTGTGGCGCACTACTTCCCTCCCAGAGGAGTCTCCGATGAGAAGTACGCGCTGTCCACCAACAACCTCCGGCGGAAACGGCTCGTACGTGAAAGGGTTCTTCAAAACGCCGTCCGTATGTATGCCGCTTTCGTGGGCGAAAATGTTTTCGCCGACAATGGCCTTGTTTCGCGGGAGACTAAAAGCGAGCTCGTGTTCCAGATAGCGGGTGAGCTCGGTAACTGGTGCGGGATTATACTTTTCGAACCCCTTCACGCGACAAAAGAGAAATGTGAGAATCTTTTCAAGCTCAGTATTTCCTGCACGCTCACCTATGCCCATGAAAGTCAAACTCGACCAGTTCGCTCCGTGCCAGTACCCGGCCAAAGTGTTGGCAACGCCGAGTCCAAAGTCGTCGTGAACGTGCATTTCAAGGTTCTCCGCCCCGATCTCTTTGAAGGCGCGCACGATCTTAGGTATGCTGAACGGCAGCGGAGTCTCTTCGAACGGAACGCCGTAGTTCAAAGTATCACAGATTCGAAAAATGGCCTCAGGGGCAATGCTGAGCAATTCCTTGACAAGAGGGATCACGAAGTTCGGGATATCGGCACGCGTAATATCCTCGAGATGACACCGTACCTTTAAGCCGTGATCGACGGCGTGTTGGAGAGCTTCAGTGTACTTGTCGCGCGCCTGTTCTCGATCTTTCAAGCCAAGTTTGTCGAAAATGTGCGTGTCCGATATGGACATCAGAATGCCTACCTCGTTTATGCCGTCCATACCAAGGTTCGTATCGATATCGGCGACGTTGGCGCGCGCCCACCCTGTGATTTCGGGATGATCATAATTGCAATCGAGCATATCGCGGGCCAAGCTGCGGTCTCTCTCATTGAAAACAAAACACTCAAGCTTTTCTATGCCCATTTCGTGCAAGAACTCGAATATCTTAAGCTTTTGTGCTTTCTTTAATACGATGCCCGGCATTTGAGATCCGTCTCTCAGGGTGCTGTCACTGATCTTGACCTCCAAATTGCCCGGAAGCTCGATTTTCGGCATCTCCGCGTATGATCTGTACAACTTTAGGCTCCTCCACTTCCTCGCAATGCGATATAACGTAACTGCGTTCTTTTTCATGGCAATAATTCTATATGAAACTACTTCTGCTCGTTCTGAGCGGCATCTAGGGGCGTTGCATATTGATATACTAAAAAATACGTATCTGTCCCTGTATGGGTAAATCTCGGCTGACTCTCAAATACGGAACCCGAAAAACCGCCGTCACGATAAACGAAAGAAACCTCATTCAGGTAATCCAACCAAACGAAATCGAGGCTGCAGATGAAGAAGGTGAGATTATCCGCGCGATGCAACATCCTATCGAGACCCCCAAGCTCCACGAAATCGTGTCAGCGCACGTGGCGTCCGAAAAAGACTTGACAGCCGTCATCATTGTGAGTGACGTAACGAGGCCGACGCCGACCAAGAAGATGCTTCCTTACGTTTTAGGAGACCTGCACAAAGGCGGGATTCCTGCAGACTCGGTGACGATTTTGTTTGCTCTCGGAATTCACAGACCGTTAGCCGAACGAGAGATGAGAACGCTCGTAGGCGATGACGTCTTTGACGATTACCACTGCATCAACCACGACGCCAATAAGTGCGCTTTTGTAGGAACAACGTCGCGCGGAACGCGCGTTCGCGCCAACACGGTAGCGCTTAACGCCGATGTGAGAATTTGCCTGGGCGCCGTTGAACTCCACTACTTCGCAGGATACAGCGGCGGATACAAGTCGCTGCTCCCCGGCATTTGCGCGCGAGAGACGATTGAAGCGAACCACAAACTCATGCTACAGCCAAACGCGGCTGCCGGAAGACTAGACAGCCCAGTAAGAAAAGATCTAGAGGAGGCTGGCCGGTTGATAGGATGCGACTTCCTGGTAAATGTCGTGCTTAACTCAAAAAAGCAGATCGTGAAAGCTGTCGCGGGTAATCCCATCGCAGCGCATCGCGAAGGGGTCAAAGTCGTTGATTCGATGTACATAATTCCGATTACCGAACTTGCTGATATCGTGCTCGTTTCGGCTGGAGGCACGCCCAAGGATATAAATCTCTTTCAAGCACAGAAAGCGCTTGACAATGCGAAATACGCGATGAAGGAGGATGGCGCTGTCGTGCTAGCGGTCGAGTGTCCAAAAGGATTGGGTGAAAAAGTGTTTGAACGATGGATCAACGAAGCTCATAACAAACAAGAGCTTATTGACAGGCTCGACTACGCATTCGAAATCGGTGGACACAAGGCGGGAATTCTAGCTAAGCTCACCCAAAACGCCGATGTCTTTCTCGTGTCTGAGCTTCCAGAAGAGATTGTGCAGCGCGCATTTTTACTCTGCGCGCGAGATTTGGACGACGCTCTGCAAGCAACTACGCGCAAGTACGGGGGCGATGTGCGAATCACAATTATGCCGTTTGGCGCCCTGACTCTCCCGCGGCTTCAATTAAGAACGTCAGCGCCAAC
>DASPOC010000115.1:0-10948 GCA_035626195.1 Bathyarchaeia archaeon
ACCGGTGGGGTCGGCGTTGACATGGTGTTAGGGATCAGATTAGGGATCAGATTGTTAGCGGTTATGGCGTAACCTGCTACTGCTCCAACAGTGGCAAAGAGCAACACAAGAAGCATTGCAGTGATCGGTTTCAATTGCATATTGGGTTGCTTACCAAAGACGCGAAGGTTGGCTTAACTGTTCCTATTTGCGAGTTCGTTGACCTGCTCTTTGCTGCCTGTTTGCGTCGTCAGCTGGAAAGCTCACTCGAGTTCACATCATGCGAGCGGGCGGTTGAAAAAAGAGACTTGCTAAAACGGCGTCTTGTCGTACATTCCTTGATGTCCATATCATTGAACTGCAGGTAGACCGCTGTCACGTTCAAACTCGAATGTCCGAGCACCTGCTGCAGCTGCCTGATGTCCCACCCGTTTCGAACACAGTGAATCGCATATGAGTGCTGGAAGGTGTGGGGGTGGACATCCTTTCCGATGACCGAACCGTACCGCTTGACGATGTTCCGCACCTGTCGTTGTTTGAGGGCGAAAATAGGTCGATCGTCAGCGAGTTGTTGTGCAGCAATGTATTCGGAGAGCATTTTGATCGTCTCTGCGTCTAAATGCACCCTCCGCTGCTTCCCTCCTTTCGCTTTCGCGACGTTGATCACGTTGTTGTGTGGTTCGATGTCGCCCGGCATGATGGTGAGCAACTCGTTGACCCGTACACCGGTGCGCCACAGCACCCGCAGCATGAGGTAATCGCGCTGGCTGCACTGGCCAGCAACCTCGAGCACCTGATCGACCTGTTCCTTTTCGAGGTAATCGGTGATGCTCTTCATATGCATTGCCGAAAACCTGAGTTATCGGCAATAACGGTTGTGATTTTGAACGCCATCTGGAGTTTTGTACCGCAGCGAAACTGCACGCACAAATTTTGCCTTTCGAGGCTAATTTTTTGTCTCTGTCGCACGCAGGTATTTTGAGTAAGCAACAAATGACCGTGTATCTCAACGAATAAGCGCTGCGCGCACATGATGTGCCCCGTGCACCGTGGCGAGACCTGTTCCGAAAATGTTTACAAAGACTTCGACTCTGCATCCTGCACATCGATCTCCCGGACGAAGCTGATCCGCGTTCGAGACGATTTTCCAAGCTAAGCGAGCTCGAACTCGAGAGAAGGCCGGTGCTGGCGATTTGAACTTCAAGGGCGCCAAACTAGTGGATTTCAGCTAAAGGAAAAGAACTTCACGGCGTTAATTTTCCTGAAGCTACGTTTAGTGGCAGAGCTTGGTTTCCTAAAGCAACTTTTGACGGCGATGTCGATTTTTCTGGAGCGATCTTTAACGAAGACGCTTATTTTCCCGAGGCGACGTTTAACGCAGGTGCCTTCTTTCATGAGGCAACATTTAAGGGGCCCGCTGAGTTTGGTGAAGTCGTTCTTCACGGAGAAGAGTTTAACGGCGGTGGGAAGTTTGCTGGTGCTAAGTTTGGCGGCAATGCTATGTTTCGTGACGCGACGTTTGAAGGCCTAGCTTCATTTACAAAAGTTACGTTTAGTGACTTCGATGATTTTAGTGACGCAATGTTTAGCGACTTTGCAGAGTTTAGCGGAGCGACGTTTGGCGGCGGTACTTGGTTTAGTAGAGCAACGTTTGCTGGCCAAGCTTGGCTTTATGGAATGACATTTGCTAGAGATTTACAGGCTCGTGACACGTGGTTCAATGATCCCGCCGCCCAAGAAACGTTCTGCCGGATAGCAAGGAGGAACTGCGAAGACCGAGGAGATAGAGACGAGGCCGATTACTACCACGAGGCGATAGAGAGGGCGTTGCGTATTGTGAGCACTACCCCCGCCCACGCTATATCAGAGACTAGTTGTGACGACCTTCTAGTCTTTCTTTTCTTTTTTTCGTTGGTCTATATAGGCGATAGGCAAAGCTCTTATCTAACCGACGTGCTAACAGAGGGGGTAACGGGCTAACACCAGAAGGTTGCCAAAATGAACGCCATAAAAAAGGGCTGAGGGGTATTGCACCGTATGGGAACCCATCGCGTTTTGCTCTTTTTAGAAATCCATTAACGTCTATTTTTATCGCCGCATGAAATGAATAGAAATTTCGTGTAAGTCTGCCTCGCCCTATACCATCATCGGGAGTCAAAAATCCCCTTTTTGTCCCATATAGCCCAGTTCTAGTTAGCCTTTGTAACATAGCTGGAATCTCTTCCCGCTCCACAATGAGTTCGTCCTGTAGTGAGTCGAAGAATTTACTCCAATGGTCGGGGCCGATTCAGCGTACTCGTGTTCAAATCGAGCGAGAATGGATAATATCTGGAATTCACGGTAGCTGAGGTCTTGCAGTATGTTCATATGTTCTTCATAAATGTCTGCATCCGCGTCAAAACATCTATTTTGGCAATAGTTACTGAAAAGGTCTGCAAAAAGTCTAATTTTGTCTTCACGTCTTTCCCATATGGCATAGTTGAAGGTGCACATCCAAGCGTGTAAGAACTCTAGGCTAGAAAGAACCGCCGGGCATTCTCGCCACTTATACGTTGGATTGTGGCATGTCATAAAGCCATTTTGCGAGTAACGTTGTGAGCCACGGTAGCACGAAATACGTAAGCAGGGCAATCTGTATTCCCAAAGAAATAAACAATGCAAGGGCGTGTGGCAAGAAACCAAGAGCAGGATCAAGGAGAGGCGTCATAATCTCAGCCAAGATAAAGATGCACACGGTGAGCAGCAGCACCATCTTCCAGCGTGAAGGAGACGTAGGATGCCGCGGAGTAAACCAGAGAGACAATCCCGCGGATCTGCGGATGTTCGCCGGAGTCTCGCTCATCGCATCAGCGCGTTCGATCAAGACCTTGCCCGATTCGGAGTGCTCCCATTGCATCATGCTCTCGTAGCTATCGAACCGAACGATTGTTACGAAGTCTCGGTCAGTGCCGCCGTCGGGGCGCAAAAAAGTTGAGCCAAGATACCCTGCATGTGCCGCAGCATCGGTTGATATCTCTTTTTCTAGCGCCTCGTAGGCCTGAGCAAAGCCAGATTTGATTCTGCGTCTGATCACGACCGTAACGGGGCCGGACTCTGAATTACCCTCATTTCTTGCAGCATCAGCCATGGGGTGTTGTGTACGCGTTGAGCGAGTGTTTTGGCCTTCTACTCGCGAGGTCTCACGATCCACCGCGGATCCGCAGCCTCACCGGCAGCAACGGCACCGATTCGCCCCTTCACGCGGCCGCGGGGGCGATGCGCCGCTATAAATGTGGCGTTATGGCCTTCAGGTACCGCTCGACGATGTCATTGATAATGTCGTCTTTTGAGATTATGTTAGGCAGGAGGCTCTGCGTGAGGTCGTGCCGGGCAGTTTCGTAGTTGTCTACCTGCACGCGCGTATTCAAGCTGTACCCCGTGGGAGAGATACGGGCATAAATCTCATAACCGAACCGAGTCAACCCTTCGTCGATCTCAAGTGCGCTGGCCAATCGCGAGCCGGCTCTTGCTGACGGATGCGCGAGAACGATGTTTGGTTCGGATCCGTGTTTCAGCAGTTCCGACCGTACCACTTCAAATGCCGGATTGATCGTCGAATCGAATAGTGCCGCAACGAGTGAAAATTGCTGGGCGTGTGCAGGGACAGCGTTTTGTCTGTCTTCCGCTAATTTTTGTTCGTAGGCCGCCTTTTTTTGAAAGAGGTCGTCGAGTCTTTTTTTCCAATCGTCCATAACTATCACCAATCAAGTTAGTCCATAGAAGTGTGGCGAGCCGTCTATTTAAAGTGCACATGCTTGCGACGCCGCCGCTGGGTGCGCGAGGTTGACAAAGTCCGCGCCTGGACATGGGCGTAGAGCCGCTCAAATCCAAGCTGCGCTTGTTTTGCTTCTAGTTCGGGGATCAATGTGCTACAGCGTCCGGATAATAAGGTGATCCCACGGCAAGTGATGCGCTGTCAGGGGGGACTTTCGGGTCACACGCTATATCTTCGAGCTTTTCCCAAGCTGAGCGCTTCTTCGAGCCACGCAAAGACGTCAGGCCCGCGGCGTGCGCCAAAAAGCTCAGAGAACTTGTCGCTGATGAGTTCTGGATCGTCTAGGGAGCTCAAATAGCAGATGAACCAGTACTTCCGGTCTCCAAAGCGGTAACTGAAAAAACGGTCAGCGTAGATGAGATCGCTGCAGGAGTATCTGACAAAGCTTCGCCCCGTGCAAACGCCGATGTCGAACCGCTTGCTCAGAATGATCGACTTGATGTTAAGCTCTTCTCTCGCGTAGTCAAAGCGCTTCACGTAAGTGCTGCAGTGGAGCACCGCAACATCTTCTGCAGAGATCGTTTTCACCACGCTGAGCGTTCCTTGCGCGGCCGACCAGGCCGCTTCCAGCTCGGCATAGGTGGCCGACGGGGCGTAGTAGACGTCGCTCAAATCCGCCGACTGGTGGATGCGATCCTTGACCAGCTGCTGGATTCCAGACAGCTGAGGCTGACGGCGCTCGTGATCGCACAACGTAATGCGAAACTCAGTTATGCCAGCTTCGGTTTTCGCCATACCCTGTACGGCAGAAGGCCCGTCTGATACTTAAGGATGTGAGAAAAAAGGGGGAGGAGACGCTCAGTCCTGGTCGAGTGAGGCGAGGTCTCCCATGGGCAGTCCGAGCTCTTGCGCCTTCAGCACCCGGCGCATTATCTTGCCGCTTCGTGTCTTTGGGAGATTTTCCATAAACTCAATCTCGCGCGGAAACGCGTGCGCTGCCAAGTGCTTCTTAACAAACTGCGAGATGTCTTGCTTAAGTTCTTCAGACGGCATCTGTCCGGCACGGAGGCTCACGAATGCCTTGATGATCTCGCCACGCAGCGCGTCGGGCTTTCCGATAACGCCCGCTTCGGCGACAGCCGGGTGTTCGACGAGAGCGCTTTCCACCTCGAACGGGCCAACACGTTCTCCTGAGGTCTTTATGACGTCGTCGACGCGCCCCATAAACCAGAAGTAGTTATCCTCGTCGCGAAACGCGCTGTCGCCCGTCTTAAACCAGCCTGGAATCTCAAAGTAGCTCTTGTACTTCTCCTCGTTTCTCCAGATGCCGCGCAAGAGCGCGGGCCATGGCGGCTTGATGACGAGATTCCCGGGCGTGTTCGGGGGAAGCACATTGCCAGCGTCATCAACGATCGACGCCGTAATGCTCGGAAACGGGCGTCCCATTGAGCCCTCGCGAATAGACATGCACGGATAGTTCGCGATGAGAATCTGACCTGTTTCAGTCATCCACCACGTGTCGTGGATGGGCAGCCCGAACGCCCTGAGCCCCCAGCGTATCACTTCCGGATTGAGCGGCTCACCGACGCTCGTGATGTACCGCAGGCTGTCGAAATCGAACTTGCTCGCGACGTCAAGCCCGTCTTTCATGAGGAGCCTGAGCGCCGTCGGTGCTGTGTACCAGATAGTGACCTGATAGTTGTCTATGATAGCATACCACGTAGCAGAGTCAAATCGGCCGCTGTATGAGACCTGTGACGTGCCGTTAAGCCATGGACCCCAACACGCATACGACGTGCCCGTGACCCATCCCGGATCTGCTGTGCACCAGTAGATGTCAGACTCAGTGACGTCTTGCACGTACCGCGTTGTGATGTAGTGGCCGATCATCGCATTCTGCGCGTGTATAACCCCCTTGGCTTTGCCGGTCGTTCCTGAGGTGTAGTGCATCATCACGGGGTCTTCTCGGTCCATCCACTCCGTTTTATACCTTGATGACGCGCCTTTCATCTCCTTCTCGAAGCTGATAGCGTGGTCGCCGGTGAGTTCGACACCGTCTGATTTTGCAACGATCACGTACTCGAGCTCAGGAAGGTTATCGACGATCTCGTCGACGCTCGACGCCTTGAGATCAGGGGTTGTAACCAGGGCCTTAGCACCGCTGTCTTCCAGCCGGTCCATGACGGCCTCTGCCCTGAACCCTCCGAACAGCGGCCCCCAAACGGAACCGTTCTTGACCGTGCCAATGGCCGCGATATAGAGCTCAGGGTAACGCCCCATGTACGTGAAGACACGGTCGCCGCGGGCGATGCCGAGACTCTTCAACACGTTGGCGAACTGGTTCGACAACAGCTTTAGCTCGAGAAACGTGTATTTGCGTGCGCCATCAGGACCGTCAGCGTAGAGAGCTACCTTGTTCTTCCTCCGCCCCTCTGCGTGCCGGTCAATCGCTTCGTGCGCGAGGTTCACGCGGCCCGTATCGTACCACGTAAACTCTTTTTCGACGTCTTCGAAGCGAAATTCGGCACAGGCTTGCTCATAGCTCGGCATGTTGCCTGGCCAGTGCTTTTCGATGATCTCGCGGTCATTTACGGTCTTTACAGTCCATTCGTAATCCGTTCGGTTTGCCAATGTCCTACACCCCTTTTGAAGACCACCTTCGTTCAGCCTCAAAGGCTAAATCGTCAAAATATCATTATTAATGATGGCTTATGCTCGCGCTGGTTTTATTTATAATTTGTGATGTAAGCAACCGAGGCGTTGGCGGCCAATCGGCACGCGCGGTGAGCCGCAATCGGCACCAAATAAAGTCGAGTCCGCGGCACGTGTGCGCGACGAAATAGTACGACTGACTTATTGCACCGTGGTCGTCAGGTGGTCTTGCGCGAGCGTACTTGGCAGATTCTTGACGCTATCTCCTGCGTTAAGGGTGTTTGAGGTGATGATCGCCAGCAGGTCAAACTGCTGACTGTTATTGTTCCCGTGCGTATCGAAATATACGTGGTCCGCGTACGTGCCGTTTACGTAAATAAGCGGGAGCTCTTGCACAATCCAGGTGTCGTTCCCGGCAGGTCTGACCAGCACATAGAGGGATTCGCCGCTCCTCATTCCTGAGAACGTGCCGGTGAGGTCGGCATAGCCGTGCTGAACCGTAGGAGGTACACTCAGGGTTACTGATGCGTTTTCGTGCTCCGGGCGAGGCGACGCGTCGCTCGCGGTGCGCGTCGGGGCGACTTGCACCTGAAACGTCGTCTTCGCATGTGCCGACGTGTAGTTGGAATCGCCGTCAAAAGAAGCCGTCAGAACGTGCTTGCCGATCGATAAGCCCTTCGTCTCGGGTATAGTCAAGTTCAACGACGCATACCCCCATATGGTTCGCGTCGTCCCTTTGTTTACATTGTCGATAGACCAGTGGATCTCCTTGTTGTCTAAGCCTTGGCCGCGCGTCACATTGAGCTGACAAGTAAACGTCGCATACTCGCTCTGGTTGACACTTGGTTGCGCCTTGATCTTCAGTGCTGTCGTCGCTGCCGAGGTCGTCAACGGCGCGTTCGTGTGCGCTTGTTCCAGACAGCCCACAGAGACCGCGATAAGCAAAATCGACACAAAGACGACAAAACGCTTGAGCATTAAGCATCATTCTCCCATTTCAGGAGATAAAGATTATGCAGGCCTCGGAAAGCAACATGCTTTATGTAGGTGGACAACGAGTCTTGAGGTGAGTGATAGGCTCGATCCGTAGGCTGCTGAGCAGTGCTGACAGAATATGACACAGACCAAAAGACCTTTTGAGGTATTGTCTCGCAACATCGGCAAGAATGTCACGGTACGTTTGAAGGGCGCGCAGGTTTTCAAAGGCACCTTTTTGGGGTACGACCCGCACTGGAACATCTCTCTTGACGGAGCCGAGCAGTGCAGAAATCACCGGCGCGTGACGTTCGGCAAGCTTATTCTGCGCGGCAACAATGTGTTGTACGTCTCTGAACTAGACAAAGACTAGCGCAGTGCGCTCGGTGATATGAGCGGCTGTTTTCGACATGGATCTTCCCGATAAAGTAATGCGGTTGCTCAACGATCGTAGTGCGACGGTAACGCTCGCAACTACTGCCCTTGACGGCACAATCAGCCTTGTACGTATTCAAGGTGTGAAAGCGCCTGAGGCAAATACCATTGTGCTGGCCCAGCCGGGACGGGCACAAGTCGACCAGGAGCTCATACGTCATATGGAGACCAACAGCTTGGTATCCATCTTATGCGCCTTAACAAGCGGAGAGCGTGAGATCGCCTATCAGGTTATCTGCTCCGTTATAGAGTTCCAAACTGCTGGTCCACTGTATGAGAAGTTCCTGGACGAGTTACGGGCACGTACCGTGGACCTCAATGGAGTCTGGGTCCTCGAACCAGCTGACGTCCTTGATCGCTCTCCAGTTTAAGCACCGCGACTCCGACGATGGAGCAAGCAGCGTGGCGCAGCTCGGTCGCACTGCCAGAACGGAGACAACGCACTCGATTAAGAAAAGAGAGCGGTGATAGCGTACCCATCACCAGCCGTGCCGCCTAAATCGCGTCGTGGTCCCGCTCGCCCGTTCGAATCCGCACCACCTGTTCGACATTCATTATGAATATCTTGCCGTCACCTATTTCGCCCGTATGTGCCGCTTTCGCTACGGTATCGACGACCTTGCTGGCAACACCGTCTGGGACCACAATATAGATTTCCAGCTTCGGCAGCAGATCGATCGCATATTCGCGACCCCTGTAGAGTTCGGTAATCCCCTTCTGCCGGCCGCGGCCTTTTACTTCCGTCACGGTCAAGCTGGGACAGCCGATATCGTCGAGCGCCTCTTTGATGACCTCAAGTTTATTTGGTCTCACTATGGCCATGATTTTCTTCATGTTCTACCTCTGTCAAATCCTTGCTAACGAATGCGCGCCCGAAGGCTATATGTGATACGCGGCCTCCTCGTGCAGCGCCTGATCCAAGCCCTGGGCCTCTTGTGCCTCGCTCACGCGCAGCCCGATGGTAAGGTCGATTGCTTTAGCGATGATCAACGTGACCACGAAGGAGTACGCAAACGTGGCCGCCACAGCTACGGCCTGTATCTCCAGCTGTGCGGGATTGCCGTACGCAAGGCCGGTTCCCGCGGCGTTTATCAGAGGACTCGCGAAGATCCCAACAGCGAGTGCGCCCCAAATGCCTGAGAGCCCATGAATGCCAAACACATCGAGCGCATCGTCGTAGCCGAGCCGCGGCTTGATGAAGGCAATCGCTGTGTACGACACAATGGCGGTGACGAAGCCGATTACCATAGCAGCAGGGATGTTGACGAATCCCGCCGCCGGGGTGATCGCGACCAAGCCCGCGACAATACCTGAGGCCGCGCCTAACATAGTCGCTTTGCCGAATCGAAGGTATTCGATCAGCATCCACGAGAGCATGCCGGCAGCCGCGGAGGTGTTCGTAACGATGAACGCTGAGCCAGCGAGCGACCCGGCAGAGAGCGCGGATCCAGCATTGAAACCAAACCATCCAAACCAAAGCAGACCGGCGCCTAAAATGGCATAGCCGAGCTGGTGTGGCAGCAGGCTTCGGTCTTTTCGGCCTCTGAGCAGCAAGCAGAGGGCTAAGGCCGCAACGCCGCTGTTAATGTGAACGACCGTGCCACCAGCGAAATCAAGGGCGCCGAGTTGCGCGAGCCACCCGCCGCCCCATACCCAGTGCGCGACAGGAAGGTAGACAAAGGTGGCCCACAACAGAACAAACAGCATCCACGCGCCAAACTTCATCCGTCCGATGATAGCGCCCGAGATAAGTGCTACGGTGATCGCCGCGAACGTCATTTCGAAAGCCGCGTAAACGCTCGTTGGTATCGACCCAACCAACGTATTTGATTCCACCACATTATGGAAGAAGAAGTTTCCTGGAGCGCCGATAAACCCGTGCACGTCAGGGCCAAACACCAAGGGGTACCCATAAACGAACCAGATGATGCTCACCATAGCGTACGCTGAAAAAGACAGGAAGAGGGTATTCAAGACGGTCTCTTTTTTTACGAGCCCGGCATAGAACAAGGCCAATCCAGGAATCGTCATCAACATTACGAGAGCCGTGGACATAAGCATCCACGCGGTATCTCCCGAACTGAGAACGGCAATAACCATGTGTTCCTCCGCTTTAAATAAACAAATCTTATTTCGGGGGAAAGTAAGCAGTAGGAAACCTACTTCCGTCACCCAATTTTCTTAAACTGTATAAAAAGATTTCTATTAGCGCGGAGGACATGAGCGCTAAAAAAACGGCCTTGCCGTTCAGCACAGATGAGGCTGGCCAGACAGGCGCATGGAAGCGAGCCAGACTAGTTTTGTGGTGCGGTCATCAGCCTCCAGACGTGCTCACTGACATACGGAATATGCTCGATCGTATTCAGGTCTTCTGCGCCTATCTTGTGCCTCGTATTATAGGCGTAGTCGAAGACGATGTTGGTGAGGTCATTCTCGAGTTCACCGGCAAGGTGCGCAAGCTGCGGCACTTCGTACCGTAACGCTGGGGTCAAAGCGACGCGAATTGCCGGCAAAATTCCTGCATTGTCCACGAACAGAAGTGAATCGTCGATGCAATAACCGCGCTCAGCGCAAAAAAGCCACGCATAACTCTGCAGCTCCTTCTTCATTTCCGAAAGGACCGCTTTAAAGAGTTCCCTAAGTTTCTCTACCTTCATTCTGTTTGCCTCGGTGATAAATTATTGCCAAATCTAACACCGCCACGTATATAGGCTTGAGCCAATTTGAGCGTAAACAACCGAGACAAAACCAATGATAGCGCGAGCTACGAAGCTTTCGCACTGGAAAAAGGCGACGTTGCCATCGGTAATAGACGCGAGGCGCCGAGCTCAGCTGTCTTTGTTACTGGTCGTCGAGTCCGCTGTGCTCCGAACCGGCCTGCCGGGCCAGTTCGGTGAGCTTCTGGAGCAGCAAAACGTAGCCGTCTCGCATCGCGTCTTGGAGACCATCACGGATGCCTACCTGGTTGTACTTGTACGCTACGAACCGTTGCCAGTCTCGTTCGAGAAACAACTGGTCATCTGACAACGACGGAGCTGCGACCACGCGTTCGTAGAGTTTGGATTCTTCCACGTACTTTTCAAATCGCAAAAACTCGTCGACGAGCTGATTAAGGTCTATTTCCGGGTTCATCAACCATGAACCCGCATGCTT
>DASPOC010000116.1:0-14209 GCA_035626195.1 Bathyarchaeia archaeon
AAAATACGGTTGTTGAGAGTGAAAAGTCCGAAGTATGTAGAAAAGTTGAGTTTATTAGGACTTATTCTATAAAGTCTCCAATTAATAGAACTTCCTGAACCTAGGCAGCCTCCATCTTTCTCGTAACATTTTCCCCAAACATGCTCTTTCTAACAGTACGTCGAAGCCAAGCTTCGAAATCAAAGGGGAGCTTCCGTTGCCGTTTTTGCTCCACACCTAAATCTTCGTGCGCTCCTCGTCAATGAATACTATACCTGAAGCTTGGCCTTTCAAACAGGTGAAAAAACTCAGAACGTCAGTGTTGACAACTGCCGCGGCCGACGACTTCAAATCGTGGAACAGCGCTCGCGGAAGATCACAACGCATTTATATGCAAATTGACGTTCATTATTGGGGTGCATTATTTCGACTTTGAACCTCGAAGCCGGGCATGTCAAAGCAAAATGACGAACTGAAGCGCCGTGTACATGAGATCTTCCAGCCCGCAGCTGCATCTGCAGGCGAGGCCCGCGCCGTTGCTGGGCGTCGTCGGGATGTTTCCACAGCTACGCGCGTTCGCTTCTTTTTGATAGCATTGATCTGGTTACTCGTAGGTGTCGTCATACTCGCCAGCTACAGCGACTTATACGAAAGGTATCACAACCTTTTCAACGCAGTGTTTGCCTTTGCAATCGTGGTTTTTACCATTGAACTGCTGCTACGGTTATGGTCGTGTACGGTAGATCCGCGGTTCAGAGGTCCGATCAAAGGCAGACTAAAGTGCCTGTTTACTACATCCCTGCTCGTAAATCTGCTTGTCATTGTGCCTTTTTATGCAAAGCCGTTATTTCCAGGAGCGGACATATTCATAAACGCGGCGATAATTCTCATCATCATCAAGCTGCTCACTTACTCCAGTGTATTCAAATTCGTCATCGATGTTCTGAAAGCGAAAAAAAACGAACTTGTTACTGCGCTTGCAATCGACGGAATCTTGCTGATAACGTTCTCAAGTTTCATGTTCATTATTGAGCACGGCCCAGACCCGCGCGATTTTTCAAGCATCCCGGCTGCTGGGTGGTGGGCTGCGCAGACTCTGACCACCGTTGGCTACGGCGATCTCGTCCCCACGACACCGCTCGGGCAAATGTTGGCAGTCTTTGCAATGTTCTTAGGCATAGCCACTTTCGCCATTCCAATTGCCATTATCGGCGCTGGGTTCACCGAAGCATTCGAGGCACGACGGAGCGAACCCGGCGGGCAAACCGGCGACCCTTGCAGATTGCTCTGTAATTTAGCCGATCTCAAAGAACAAGGAGTCATCACCGAAGAAGAGTTCGTGGCAAAGAAACAGGAGCTTTTAGCCCGAGTCTAACTCCGTTTGTTCGGGCCTGCGGTGCATAGGGCGGCACGCGGACGTTTCGATGTGTACCGCCGCTGCGCAGTCCGTTCACCACAGCGAAACCAAGCGAGACCAATACGTTTTTCCCGTGCGGACGATATGCTAAGTGAGGAGTGAACTAATGGATATTATCTTTGCAATGGACATACGAGGCGGAGTCGTCGTAAAAGGCTACAGAGGCGATCGAGAACGATATGAACCCATTGAACGCCATAGTAAGATCTGCTCGACATCAGATCCGCTAAATGTCGTTGACGCCATTAAGCCGAGGAGGACGTACATAGCGGATCTCGATCGGATCCTCGGTTCAGGTAGCAACTCACTGATTATCAAACGCATACGCGCACGCACAAAAACCCTCATCGACACTGGGATCCGGCGGCTCGATGACGTCCGAGAGGCCGAGCGAATTGGTGATACGGCGATAATTGGCACCGAAACGGGCAGCCTCGACGTGATTCGAGCAGCTCAATCGATGCGGATCGCCGTCAGCATCGACTTGAGGGAAGGAGGCGCAGTATCCCCCGATCCAGCACTTTGCGGAGATCCTCTTGAGGTTATCGAGAAGATGAACCTCTACAAGATGAGCGAACTAATCGTGCTGAATATCAACCTGGTGGGAACGAAGCACGGGGTCGACTTTGATTTCGTAGAGAGGGTGATAGACGTTTCGGGACATCCAATTGTTGTCGCTGGCGGAATAAAGGACATTGAAGACTTAGATACGCTCGAAGATCTCGGCGCTGCAGGCGTTATTCTTTCCACGGCGATTCACGAAGAGATAATCCCGGTCGATCTCGTTCGATAGAGGACCTAAACCAAACAAAAAAGACGATCAGAGCGGAACAACCCGAGCGGTTCTCCGCCCCACAACGCTCTTTACAAAACCGGTAAATACCGTTCGAGCTCGTACTCCGACACCTGGATACGATACTCATCCCACTCTTTCTTTTTGAGTTGGATGAAGCGGTCAAAGACGTGATTGCCGAGTGCCCGTCGCACGAGTTCAGAGTTCTCGGTCTCTTTTATGGCGAGTCCCAAGTTCTCGGGGAGTGAGCCAATGCCGTGCGCGTCGAGCTGTTGCGGCGTCATTTTGAAGATGTCCTTCTCCACGGGGTCAGGGAGGTCGTAGCCCTTTTCGATTCCGTCGAGCCCGCTTGCGAGCATTACCGCAAAGGTGAGGTAGGGATTACAGGCTGGATCGGGGCAACGCAGTTCTACCCTCGTCGCGAGCTCATTCCCGGGCTTATACATCGGCACTCTTATCAGTGCGGATCTATTTCGCCGTGCCCACGAAATGTAAACAGGCGCTTCAAAGCCGGGAACCAGCCGCTTGTATGAGTTCACCCATTGGCTCATGACGAGACAGAATTCGTTCACGTGCTTCAACTGGCCGGCAATAAAGCCTTTACCCTGGTCTGACAGGTGGTACATATCATTGGGGTCGAAAAATGCATTCTTCTTTCCCTTAAACAGTGATTGGTGCGTATGCATGCCGCTTCCGTTCTCACCGAGTATGGGCTTCGGCATAAACGTGGCATAGTAGCCTGCCCGGAGCGCGATCTCCTTAACCACGAGGCGGTACGTCATGACGCTGTCGGACATAGTCAAAGCATCCGTGTAGCGGAGATCAATCTCGTGCTGGCTAGGACCAACCTCGTGGTGACTATACTCGACATGAATGCCCATGTCTTGCAGCGCAAAGATCGTGTCTCTCCGAAGATCAGTCGCCTGATCTAATGGGGTAAGATCGAAGTACCCGCCGGTATCAATGATATCGGCGCATTGATTGTTTGCAAAATAGAAATACTCAAGTTCTGGCCCAATATTGAATGTGAGGCCTTTCTTCTCTGCTCGCTGGAGATTTCTTTTAAGGACGTACCTGGGATCCCCCTCATATGGCCTGCCCGACGGTTCAAGCACGTCACAGATAATTCGTGCGACGCCCTTTTCTTTTGGCCGCCAGGGCAATATCGCAAAAGTGCTGGGATCCGGCTTCGCAATCATATCTGACTCCTCAATTGTTTGATAGCCGATGATTGAGGAGCCATCGAAGCCCATTCCTTCATCGAGAGCCCCTTCGAGCTCGTCGCTTGTTATTGCAAAGCTTTTCAGAGCGCCGAGGATGTCCGTAAACCAGAGTCGAATGAACTTGATACCATGTTCTTCGACTTGGGCGACAACATAGTCTTTGTCCTTAGTTTCTGCCATGGAAGATCTCCTGTTCGTAATTCTGAGTAGGAAATTACGTTCCGCTTTAGGCGGTAATGAAATATAAGCATTTGCAACACGCCACCCCGCGGGGGAATGCAGATTACAGCGCTGCGCGGCACGGTCGACTGCTCGGTGTTTACAATCGTTGATTAAGGAGCTTTACATCCATGAGAGCTGAGATCGAATGCACCTTCACGGCTATCTCCAGCTCATACAGTGCCGCCATTGGATTTGCTCCGGCGTAATTGTTGATCTCGACAACGTCATTTTCAGCGCAGATTCCAGGCGAACTTTCTTGAAGCGGGCTCTCGATCCAGCCGACGATGCCTGCTTTTTTAGCGTCCCGGAGCAGTTCGATGGATTTTTCAGATGCGATAGCTGGAACGGTCCTAACGTTCGCGAGTACTGTTCCTTCTCCGCTCCGTGCTGCAGCCAAAATAGAGGTCATACGTCGTGCGGTGAATATTTGAATCGGATCGAGCGAAGTTCCGCCATATGAGATGAGATCAGTGTAGGCGATTGGGTGGCTGTTTTTGATTTCGAGAAGCCCCCCATATCTGATGCTAGACGGGATCCCGTGTTTGATCAATATGCCGTCGACGGTCATGCTGCACATAGTCACGAGTCCTACAGACCCATACGGAATGAAGACGGCGCCAACCTTATCCCCCTCCTCTAGAAGACGCACGTACGGGCTAACAGTGTATCCGCTATCTATAGTCTCGGTAGCCGCTTCTATTGCGACATCGAAGTCATTCTTGTCGATAGTCGCGACATTCACTATGATGTCCCCATTTCTCAGCTTTAGGTCGAAACTCGTCCGGTACACCAGCTCGTCGATCTTTGTGATGACAAATCCGACTCGATCTCCAACTATCGCTTCATTCAACTCTTTCAGGCCTTTTTCGGTGATAACTCTGCCCGCGTTACCGATTTTAGTCGTAAAGCCTTTGTAATCAAGCAGCACCAAATAGTGGCGCACGGCGCGTTCTCCTATCGGGTATCCTCGTTGACTTAAGCTTGCGGAGATCATCCGCGCTCCGATAGTCTCGTCACTCTCGTCGAGAATTCGTAGGATTTCGATTAGCTTTCTCTGTGTCTCGATGTTCGTCATGAAAAGTCGCAGAACACTTACGCGCTTATTTGAGCCATCAGGCCCCCCAGATGCGCTAAAGTATTAAGGGGGCACCTTATTTGTAGTTTTCCGAGTTAAGTTCAATACCGATAAGCTCCTTCAGATCACTATGGGCTCGTAGGGTAGTGGACTATCCTCTTGGACTTCGGAGCCTTCGTGGAGACATCCAAGAACCTGGGTTCAAATCCCAGCGGGCCCGTCAATCTGCTCTACAACGAGCAAGCGCCAGCCATAGTGCTTTCGTTAGTTCCCTAGGCTCATAAGTGGCGCCGGAATTGAACCGCCTCTTTTGATGAACTTTTTGGAGCTAAATGTGTTGATTGGCACCACAGGCGCAGCTCCGAGCAATCCACCGAAATCAATCAAGTCTCCTTCCTTTCCTGCGGGAATAAGCCGGACACCCGTCGTTTTGTTGTTGATGACCCCGATCGCGCACTCGTCAGCAATTATTCCCGCGATTGTCTCGGCTGGTGTCGCAGAAGGAATGCACACCATGTCAAGCCCAACCGAACATACGGACGTCATTGCCTCAAGTTTCTCAAGCCCGATCGCGCCGACGCTGATTGCTTCAGCCATGCCAGCATCTTCGCTGACCGGTATGAACGCACCACTGAGACCGCCTACGCGTGAAGACGCCATCGCGCCTCCTTTCTTTACGGCATCAGTAAGCATAGCGAGCGCAGCAGTCGTTCCAGGCGCTCCGCACCGCTCTACCCCCATTGCTTCGATGATCTGTGCGACGGAGTCCCCCTTCTGGAGGGTTGGCGCCAACGAGAGGTCCACAATTCCGAAATCAACATTCATTCGTGCTGCTATCTCTTTACCTACCAACTCCCCCACGCGAGTTATCTTAAATGCAGCACGTTTGACAACCTCTGCGAGCTCACCGAGATCGCAGTCTCCCATTCTCTCCACGACAGCCCTAATGACGCCGGGACCCGATATACCCACGTTCACGACCGATTCGGGTTCGCCTGAACCGTGAAAGGCTCCGGCCATAAATGGATTATCAGGTGGCGCGTTTGCAAAAGTAACCAAACGGGTGCAAAGCTGCGGATCGATGCGAGCAAGCTCCTTGATGACCCTACCCATTCGCAGCGCGGCCTCGATGTTGATGCCCGCTTTGGTCGTAGCGATGTTCACGGACGCACACACCTTTTCTGTCGAGCTCAATGCCTCCGGAATCGAGCTCACGAGTGCCTCAGTCCCGATTGTAAAGCCTTTCTGGACGAGGGCTGAGTAGCCACCGATAAAGTCGACGTTCAACTCGGACGCAGCTTCGTCCATCGCGCGTGCCATTAATGGACCAGATTGTGGATGGACGTCGATCAAGGAACCAATAGGAGTTACCGAGATACGCTTGTTTACTATCGGCAACGAATAGCGTGCCACCGTTCGATCGACTTCTGAGCGCAGCTGAGACGCAATAGACACGATCCGATCGTGCACAGCTTGAGCCATTCGTTCAGGGTCGTCTCGCACGCAGCCCATCAAGTTGATTCCTACAGTGACTGTCCGTATGTCGAGATGCTCGTAGAGAATCATGTCGAGTGTCTCGAGTATTTCATCAGCGCTGAAGATCATAACTTCCTCGTTGGCGTAGCAACTATGCGAACGTAGCTACAGCGGGCATTCGCTGAAGATAAACTTAGTCTTTGTGGTGTTGCACAGCGTGCACCGGGATCACCCTTCTAGTCACACTCGAGCCGCCAAAGCTCCAGTCGAGAGAGAAGGAACGAACGCTCACTGACGGCGTCCGATTTCGGTTCGGCTGGCCAAGTTCACCTTGCAATGTGAGCGATTGCCAACCAATAACTTCGGAAACGCTCTATAAGGCCGCGTGAGATGTAAAGAAAACGGACCCGGAGGGATTTGAACCCTCGACCACCGGCTTAGAAGGCCGGTGCTATATCCTGACTAAGCCACGGGCCCCTTTTATTCCATGCTAGGAACTCATACTTATAAATGTGTTAAACAGGGCGACTGCGCGACGGGTGGCTTTCAGCAGCAAGACTCCGGCCTCCGAAGCATCTGCCGTGGCGCAAGAGAAAATGCAAAAAGCACCGGCACCTGCACCACACGGATGCCTTCGTCCTCAAGGATCACAAGGCGCCCTCATGTGAGTCGCAACGTGCACGCGGCCGGGACTAGCTTGAAGCTCAGATCAGTTCATCGACCTTCATAGGAGCATACTTCGGCGGTCTCGACGGCGATAATCTTCCCTGGACCCTCGTCCTCGATGCCACGCAGCCGGCACGTGTGTTCGCGCAGCTCGAGCTGAACCCGGGCCGACATAACCTCACGTTCTTCATAGAAGTCGCCCACCCGGTGCGAGACTTTTTGCATTGAAATGGTCTTGTTGCGCACGCGCGCTAAAACTCCGGTCGTACCGATCGCAACGTCGTGACGACTCGTGTCCGTTACAAACACTTCGTCACCAACGTCAGCTGCGAAAACAACTGGGATGTTATGAGCACTGCGCAACTCAAAAGTTCTAACGCGCTTTATAATGAGGTCGTCGATTGACTCTTTTGATATACCGGTCAAAGCTAGATGTCTCATGTGCTCACCCGTACATGACCTGAGTTGGTCCTTTTGTTTCGGCCTGTTCTGCCCCTTGAACCTGCTCAGCAAGCTTGTGTAGCTCTGTTTCGATCTGATCCGCTTCCTCAACCAGCTTCTGCGTGCTGATGGTCACGTTCAATACGTTGCTTACCACGTCGATGACGCGAGCTGCCGCGCGTGGATCAGGAGTAGGACCTTGGGTTTCTCCCAAGAGGCAGAGCGCCGGGAGCTTGTTAATATGACTCTCATTCATTATGCTTCCGGCGATACCCGAGATGCTTCCGGTGACCAAGGTCTCGGTTTTGTCCTTCACGAGACTGAGTTGTTCAGCGCTAGTTGCGGCCGCATAAACAGTGCGTTCTTCGCGCATCGTGGCGATACCGGCGATCGGTATGTTGAGTTTCGCATTCAGGCTTTGCGCCCACCCAATAACTGCTTTTCCTATGTCATAAGCAATCATTGGGTGAATCAGGATATCCGATAGCACTACGATGAAGTTGTTTTGAGGATCTTCGTAGATTCTGACTGGGGCGTGCGTGAGTCCATCAAAGAGCACGGTAATAGGCGGAAATAGGCGAGATTCGATAGTTCCTATCTGCGTCATTTTGAGCTCCGATGCTATTTGTGTGGCCACGATGTTGCCAACGAGGCCGATTCCAGGGAATCCCGCGAGGATTACCGGGCTCTTTGAGCTCACCTCTTGTTCGATAATCATGTTAACGTATTCGTAATCAGTTCCGGCTTTCATAATGTATCAGCGTCCACAATTGCTCACTTTTTAAGCAATGACCCATTACTAAGTAAATAGTTTATCTATGCATTCCACGACTCTTCTGTTGATCCAGAACGGCACCTTGGATAAGTGCGCCTTTGCGGAGCGCATATAAACAATGTGCCGCAAAGAACGTATGGGCCTCACACCCACAGGTCGTGACTACAATTCAAGAATATGTGTTCAAACGCGGATTCAAGAAGGATGCTAATCAGCGGGTTGTCGAAGCACTCAGAGCTTGCTTTGGCATCGATATCAACGAGTGCGACGAAGAATACCGCTTAAGCTACGGGGCATTGAAGACGATGACGATACGTGTGGCTGACACGTTACTCGTCGATACCGAACCCAGTACCGGCGTTCCAGAAGCGGTAATGATCGATACTAACGCGCGGTTCCGCTGTTTTCTGGAAAAAGCAACTGGATACACGGCAAAACAGCGTGCAAAAAAGGCTCAAGAAGCAGTAAAACGCGCCAAAGAGGACTGACGCGAAGCCCTGCCCACTCTATTCGATGTATATTGCCGGTTTCATAGGAAGCGCTCGCCTCGCGCGATTCGCCGGATCGTACACGTTGTCGTTTTCTGCGCAAACATACACGAGTTTCCCAAATTTTCGTGACATGTAGTCCTTGGCAGCGAAAAGAGTACTTGATTCGGCCTTGAAGTCCAGCGCGTCAGCAGATGGGGCTTCGCGAGCGAGCGATTTGGCAAGATCGGGCGCGATACGAGCGATTTCTTTCATATGCATACGCAGAAGGGGGTCCTCTTTGGCGCTAGCTATGATGTTCTTGACCGAGGGATCATTAAGCCCACGCGCGGCGGAGTAGAGGGCGTATTTCCACTGAGCAGGAAGGTAGATAAAAACTGATTCGGTTTCCCGCTTTATTGCGGCTTGTATGTTTGAGATATCACTGACCACCCCATCCAAGAAGCCCTTCTGCGGAAGTGTTTCGGCATAAAGATCGTCATACAGCGGGAATTCTGCGAGGGAGATATAACCAGACTTCAGCATTCTCTCCCACAGCTCCTCAGCAATATGGGGCACAACAGGCGCCAGCACCCGGAGCCAGATATCGATGACATCCCAGAGCGTGCGACGCTTCTCGTTACCGTCCAAAATCATCGATTTGTACTCTTCAACCCGGTTCAAGTGTTCAAAAAACGCCTCGGTGACGTACTTTCTGTACGAGAATTGATGGGCGGCTTCAGACGTTTTTGATACCATCGCCTTAGTCGCTGCCAGTATCCATCGACTCGCAAAAGAAAGCCGCCCATTGTATTCCGGCCTCGCCGCTTCGACATCCCTCTTCGTCGCGTGCCAAAACCTCAGAAGCCTCTTTTTGACCATCTCGACTTCTTTTTCTCTCCAGTCAATGGTTGAATTCAGGTCGGCAATAGACACCAGACAGAGCCGCACAAGGTCGGCGCTATAGACCTCCGGGACTTTCGCAATGGGAATTACGTTGCCCTTGCTTTTCGACATCTTCACCCCTTCGCGAACAAGAAGCTCGTTGAGCGTAACGAGCTTCGGCCAGCAAGTCTCGGGAAACAGTATCGCGTGATGGAACAGGAAGAAGCTCAAGTGATTGGAAATGTGGGCAATAGCAGTGTGCCGATGGTCGTTCGGATACCAGTAGATGAACTCGTTTCTCGCAGCTCTGATCACCGTCTCCGGCAAACCTGTTTGCTTGCAGATGTCCTTTGCGTCGCCCTTGCCTAAGAAAACGTAGTCAAAGAAGGCGGGCGTTAGCCGCTTTGGGTCACACTCGCGTATGTGCTGGATGACGGTATAGAGCGCCATGTAGATAACGGAATCAGAAAGCGGCTCAATTATCCAGTGCTCGGTTGAGAACGGAAATTCCGTCCCTAGCCCTCTACGCCGAACGCACGGTCGTTGATCGAGCCATTCAAACGTCTGGACGAACTGTGCTCTGTATGTCTCTGGTATGATTTCAAGCTGGTCAAGTAACTCAAATGCCTTTTCCTTCCAGTGAGGGTCGCCATAGTTGAGGAAATACTGGCCGGGCTCTACGGCCACAACCACCCGGCCGCCACATCGACAGAGTCCTTTTGTTGAGGTCTCATAAATGTTCGACGCGCCGTTTTGGCTATTGAGGAATTCTATGATATCCTGCTTGACGTCGCGCACTAGCCGGCCTTCAAATTGCTCGGCAGTTTCCTTAAGAAGGCCGGTATAGAATTCCTCCCTGTAAAGTATGTTGGTAATATGGCTCAGCGTCTTGTCGTCGTGTTGAGATCGAACGTCATAGCGTTCGCATAGCTCTGATGCGGGAAAATCCCCGTACCCGTCGATTTTGACGAGAGATATCGGCCGTATAGCTTCAATATCGCTTCTTAACGAGGAGAGATCGACGTCTAAACCTGTCCTCTCCTGCTGCTTTAGGTCGTTCAGCGCTGCCCAATCATACGGAGCGTGAGCAGGGACACTCATGACGATTCCGGTACCGTGATCAGAATCGACGAAAGACGCCGGAAGAATAGGTATTTTCCGTCCCAGCGGACTGACGCAATGCGCCCCTAGGAGTGACCTGCCCTGAAACTCCTCAATGATGGTGACCTCTCGCCGCTGATAGCGCAACTTGGAGGCGCTTTGACGGGAAACGATCCACGTCTCACCGTCGACGTACGCTTTGACGTAGGTCGCGTCAGGCACAGCCCAGAGATTTGTTACCGCAAAAACTGTTTCAGGACGCAGCGTGGCCGTGACGACATAAGCGTCGTCCAGAGAGAACTTGATCCCAACGTAATCGTCGATTGATATCTTCTCAACGTCGCCGCCGGCGATATCGTCTTCCCCAACGGCGTTTTGATCGATCGTGCAGAAAAGAACTGGGTGTTGTCCGCGCACGATCAGCCGGAGCTCCATCAGCTTGCCGTACTGCCAGCGAATAAACTGATTGTAGACGAGGTCGCCGGTGGTAAACTGTCGAGACCAGTCGATTGAGAATCCCATCTTCTTGAAATCTGGCGCGATCTTCTCCGCAAAGTAGTTCGCGATATTCCAAGGATTTACAAACGAATTGACGATCTGCTTAACGCTCGACTCGTCATCCTCGTAGAGGCGAACGTAGTTCTTATAAAGTGCTATCGTCGCGCTTTCGCGGCGCCCTATGCACGAGCTAATGGCGAGTATCGGTGTTCCCGTTATGTGCCAGGCCATCGGCCACAGCACGTTGTGGCCGTTCATACGCATAAATCGAGCGTGAATATCAGCAACGTTATAGGTCCGCGTATGGCCTATATGCTGGGGTCCGCTCGTATACGGATACGGCGTCGTCAAGAAATACTTCTTCGGCCCAGCGCTTTTTGGTTCAAATATCTTATCGCCAAACCAACGATCCTGCCACTTCCTCTCGATCGCTCGAATTTCATCAAGTTCAGAAGTTGCCACTTGGACTCCCTGCGGTGAGTTTCAGCGATTAGAAAATGGCGATTTGGACAAGCGACCTGATCGGAACGTTCTGGACTTGATCAATCCCCTTCTTGTTTATCAGCACAGCTACCGATAGCGGCGTTGCTTGCATCTCTTTGATGCTTCCTATGAGTTCAATCGCCGTGCTTCCAGTGGTTATTACATCATCGACTATCGCGCAGCTTTTTCCCGCAATATCAGCGAAGTTTTGACTAAATGACCCCTTAGCGCCGCCATTTTCAGATCCCTTTTGTTTTTGAGGAACAAACACTGCGAGCTCTGCTCCGATTTCATCGGCGACAAGCGTCGCGAGAGGTAATCCACTCAGCGCAACGCCGATTACTACGTCAGGTTCACCGGTCTCCAAGATCATGTCGACCAACGCGAGCGAGACGAATCTGAGCCTCTCCGCATTTTGCCCAATCTCGCTCCAGTTTACGTATATGTCCTTTGGCACGGGCTCTTGTGAGCTCTTGGAGCGGGTGAGCAGCCACGTTGCAGTTTCTCGTGATATGTTCAATTCGTCCGCTATCTCCCCAGAACGCAACCCGTTCTCGCGTAGTTCCTGCGCTTTGCTTATGAGATCGTTCAAATCGTTCATGTTAATCCTCCCAGCTGTCAAAGATTACCTCTTCACCGGCTTAACTCTCACCTCAGATCCGCAGACAGGACAGATCGTTTCCGTTTCATACAGCCGACCACATCCGACACACCTGCGTCTCCATTTCAGCACACGTTTGATGCGTGCCTGCTGGATCGGCTGCGTCTCTATTCCGAGGCGCGTCGCGACATTTTGAACGGAATAATCATCCGTAACCAGCGTACCGCCTACTTCAAGGGCCTTCGCCAGCACGTCAATATCGGCTTGAGACAGCTTAAGGTGGTCACCCGTCGACTTAGCCTTTTCTGTGACATCGTCTACTGCTTTTTTCAACGGCTCTTCGATTTTCAGGCCCTCCTTTAAAAACTCTTGCAGTACTACTGTTGCTTGAGAGCTCGTCAACTCGCGGGTTACCTCAGGCACTGTGTACATAGTGCCAACGACGTGAACGCCATAAATAAACACTGGAGCGTCAAGCACGTACGTTCTAGACATCAGCCGTGCATATGTAAGTGATTCAATATGCATTTTTTTCCGGCAGCTAGTCGCCCACGGCGAGGCCTTCAGCTCGCATAGGCGGCTTTATGTGATTTCGTAGGCGGAAGCAGCATATCCTCGCCTGCGCGTCGCGATCTCCGTAGCATCTAGCCTTTCAGGGCGGCGCATTTAGCAGCGCTGCGTCTGGTGCCGGTTAACGTCCACAAGGGCTGTTCAGTCCTCTCCGAGCCGGAGAAAGGTTTTTATTATCGCTGAGTGCTCTACCAATGAATACTAAATGGAGGTGCACTCAATGACGAACCTGCCAGAAAAGGTAGTCAACAACATTAGCGCTGTGAAGACTGTAGTATTCGCAACGGTGAGCGACGCCGGTATACCAAACGTAGTACCCAATCAATTCGTCATCGTAAAAGACCCCGAAACAATTCTCATCGGTGACAATTTTTGGCAAAAAACTGCTGACAACCTGAAGAGGCCAAATTGCAACGTTGCCCTTACTTCGTGGGAGGGCTATGAAGGCTATCAACTCAAGGGCATAGCAAACTATGTGACTGAGGGACCTGACTACGAGATGATGAAACAGAAGATCAAGAGCCGAAGTGAAAAACTGCCCGCAAAGGGCTGTGCGATACTAAAGGTAACAGAAGTCTACGACCTCGCTCCAGGGCCAAACGCAGGAAAAAGAATAGCATAACCGGCTAACCTTAACTAACAGCAGCTGCAGCAATTTCAAAAAAACGGGTGCAGCGATCGCTAGAGGGCCTTTCAATAACTCGTCGCTCAGAGCAGGGAGCTGGAGACGCTAGAGGTAAGTAATGCCAGCAGATATATTAACTCTTTTTTCACAGTTCGGCCTCAAGAAGGATGCTGGGGAGGTTTACCTTCTTCTGCTACAGACCGGACGACGAACGGCAGTTGAAGTAGCCGAATCGCTTCATCTCACTAGTCACGGGGCTAACAAGGTCCTGCTAGAGCTTTCGAAGCAAGGACTCGCTAAGCGTATATCGACCAATCCGGAAACGTTCGTAGCTGCATACCCGTCCTCCTTGCTAAATCCTGCCATTAGTAAAGAGGCCGCGAAGTTACAGGGCATCAGCGAGGCGCGAGACACGCTGCTCGAGTTGTGGGACGCTGAGCGTGCAAAAGCGCAAGGCCTTCCTATCGAATGGTGTCCGATCGAAGAAGGCTTTGTCGTTCTGTATGACAAAGACGATATTATCGACCGGCGTCTCGAGACCTTCCACGTTACAGAAAAAAGGCTCTGGATCATCTCTACCGAGTTTTGGCTCCTTCGATGGGACAAAGTGCTTTGCGACTATTTTGTAAATGATGAGGACAAATGCAGAATCGAGGATCTAAGGATCCTGGTTCCGATTACGCCAAACAATATCGATGCAGTAAAGCAGCTCTCTACGTGCTTCAAGATACGACACTCACCAATGATGAGCAATTTCGCGGTCGTTATTTCAGATTGCAAAGAGGCGATGTATACGGGCGTAACAAAGGATCTCGACGAGTTAGAGCGAGTCGAACTCACCCCGTCGCTGTGGTCGAACAACAGCGGATTTATTGAAATCCAGAGTTCCCTGTTCCAATCCCTCTGGGACAA
>DASPOC010000117.1:0-8438 GCA_035626195.1 Bathyarchaeia archaeon
GCATTCGACTCGATCAATCACTTCTTCTTCATTGGTCAAATGATCGTTCCTGGTTCGAGTTACTGGAATATCGGTATCGGCCATGCTATCGGCGAGGCAGAAAATGATGCTGAGGCCTTGGCCACGATGACCACCCTTGGCAAGAACATGGCGTGGCTGCTTAAGAAGCTCCACGCGTGATTGCTGGAACTCATGTCGGACGGAGTAGGGGGAAGCATGGCTCGCATTCTGATCATTTACGGCACGCGTTACGGCTCTACAAAAACCATTGCGGAGTGGATAGCTGAAGGGGCCGCGAGCACAGGACACGTCGACGTGGTAGTGCAGAACGTCGCCGAAGCTGATCTACGCGGTTTCAACTTCATCGTGATCGGCTCTCCGATTTACGAAGAGCACCCGCTGCCTAGCGTGGTGAACTTTCTCGCTGCGAACCGTGATCGCTTAAGCGACAAAGACGTGGCGCTTTTCGTTGTCTGTGTGGATTACGGGGCAGTGCCGAAAGAGGAGCTCGTACGTCGGTACGTGGCAGACTTGCAAGCGCGTGCTGCAGGGCGCGTTCAAGCAATCGAGGTGTTTGGGGGCTATCTCGACGTTGACAAGCTCTCCGAAACGGACAGGAAGCTCATAGAGGATTTTGCTAAGCTTATGGGGGTACCAATTACGCAAGTCAACAAGCTTGACAAACAGAGCCGCGCAAATTCGGAGCGCACGTCGCTGACTTCCTCGGGCGATCATAGCTGTTGACTGACTGGATCAGCTCCTCCTGAATCATACGCTCACCAAGCATTAATGGCACGTAGCTTCGCCGTCTCGGGCTCTCCAGTCGAAAGATGATGATGTGGTTGATAATGCGCAAAGTGTCGGCCTTCTGGCGAAATGGGAGCTCGCTCAGACTTACGGCGTTGCTGACACTTGCGCAGTGCGGCACGAACACAATTAAAGAGTATATGCGCAATGAAAACATTCAAGCCACGATGACAGCGCGCCACCACGGAAGAACTCCTCAAAAGAAGATATGACTATTACTGACCTCGTACTGATCGCCGTTCTTGTTTCCGATCTTCTTTTCGCCATTACCATTGTCTTTTTTGAGAGGAAAAGTCCGGCCACTGTCTGGGCCTGGCTACTGGTCCTTTTCTTTTTACCCGTTGTAGGATTTGTTCTCTATGTTTTCCTCGGCCAGAACTATCGCAAAAAAAAGATGTTTCGAATGAAGCAAGACGCTGATGCTGCTGCCTTCCGGCGTCTCGTCGAGGTGCAGAAAAGTGAGCTGAAAGCAAGCGACATCGCTGCCACGGAACATCTTTCTGCCGCATTCCGCCGTATGGTTCTGATGCTTATCGAAGATAACGGTTCAATACTCACGACGAACAACCAGATCAAAGTGTACACGGACGGTAATGAGAAATTCTCTGATTTGATTGCGGCGATCAAAGAAGCACACGACCATGTCCATCTCGAGTACTACATCTGGAGGAATGACGCGCTCGGCCGCGAGATACGAGAGTCGCTTGCCGAGCGTGCGCGAGCAGGAGTGGACGTCAAGCTCCTCTGTGATGGGCTTGGTTGTGCCCGCCTCCCGATACATTTTTTTGACGAACTCAGGCGCGCCGGGGGGCAGGTGGCATTCTTTTTCCCTTCTCTGGTGCGGTCCGTAAATCTGCGGTCCAATTTCAGAAATCACCGAAAAATTGCCGTCATTGACGGAAAAATCGGCTTCGTCGGCGGATTCAACATCGGCGACGAGTACCTCGGAAAGGTCCGGAAATGGGGATACTGGCGCGATGCGGCCGTGCGAATCGCCGGATCGGCGGTATCATTGTGCCAGCTACGCTTCTTCTTCGATTGGAACTATGCGACAAAGGGGCGGCACCTCGACTACGAGCACCGCTATTTCCCTGACAGCTCCCCGTCCGATGGGGCGTGCGTCCAAATCGTCTCAGGCGGGCCGGACACCTATTGGAACCCAATTAAGGAGTCCTATCTGAAGATGATCAACACTGCAACGGATACCATCTATATTCAGACCCCATATTTCGTCCCTGACGACAGTGTTCGCGACGCACTCCGAATCGCAGCACTTTCTGGCCTTGACGTCCGTATCATGATTCCAAACCGACCAGATCATCCCTTCGTCTATTGGGCAGGCCTTTCCTTCATTGGGCAGCTGCTCGGCTCGGGCGTTCGGGCGTACACCTATGGGAACGGGTTCCTCCACGCAAAGACGATCGTGGTAGACGAAGTGGTCGCGTCTGTCGGGAGCGCAAACTGGGATTTGCGAAGCTTCGGTCTCAACTTTGAGACGAATGCAATTATTTATGATACCCCTGTTGCGCGAGGATTGAAGGACGCGTTCGCCAGAGACCTGGACGTCTGCACCGAGCTTACCCCGGAACGTTATGCAAACCGTTCCACAACCATTAAACTGAAGGAGTCGATTTCACGCCTGTTTTCAGCTTTGCTTTAACCGCAAGGGCTTTCAACGCAGGTTTCGACAGGGGCACCGGCTTAAGAGGGATTGAAATTACCAGGCGCGTCCCGTTACGGATTTCTTACGTCAGAGTGTAAAAAAAAGCTGCGGAGATATGAACAATGTCCAGCACGACGAAAACCGCGAGATTGGACTCAGTTTATAGAGTCTCTAGCATCTTTTCTTTGTTTTAAACCGTCCGTTTTTGTGATCGCTAATGCACCAAAAAACCTTAGAATGCCCTTATTACATAGGACTCTTTGATGCATCGGTCGTCGTCGACACACGGCGAATAGTGCAATGAGGAGGATGATGAAGCCGCGCCGCGTAAGACGTCACGCTTTCAGGCGGAATCTGCAATTGGCAATGGCGACGTTGTCAGAACAAATAGGAACCGATCAGTTCGAGCGCAGCGCCTTTCAGATTGAGCCGGTGTCGGTGATCATTCCCGACTTGAGCCCCGCGTTCCACGGATATAAGATTGCAAGCATCGCCGATATCCATTTAGGCCAATGGATCACCCCGGCACGGTTGGACGGCGTTATTGGCCTGATCAACGAGCAGCGTCCTGACTTAGTCGCCATTATTGGTGATTTCTTCTCTTACGAGGTTGATCGGCTTTCAGCGGAGATGGTGGCATCTCTGAGTAAGCTTAGCCCAAAGGACCTGAGCGTTGCAGTCCTCGGGAATCACGACCACTGGGTTGGCGAAGAAACCGTTCGAGAGGTACTGCGGCGCAGCGATATCGTCGACCTCAGCAACGATGTGCATACGCTGCATCGAGGAGATGCAGCGCTACACATAACGGGCGTCGATAGCGTTATGCTCCGCAAAAATCGCTTAGACGTCGTGCTCGCCAAGCTTCCGCCGTCGGGCCCAGCAATTCTGTTGGCCCACGAGCCAGACTTTGCTGACGTGAGCGCAACGACTGGACGATTTAGCCTGCAGATCTCAGGGCATTCGCACGGGGGACAGCTGATCTTGCCTGGCATCGGGACGCTCGTCCGGGGCCCGCACGCCAAGAAATACCCTCTTGGTCGGTATCGCATCGGGGAAATGGTCCAGTATACTAGCCGTGGTCTTGGAACCAACGTGTTCTGGATACGGATTAATTGCCCGCCGGAAATTACAGTATTTACGTTGGCGAGCAAGGAGGGTTTATAATGGGCAGCAAGCCACGGCCCTATTGGCGCTATATCTACCGGACGTTGGTAATTTGGTTCGGCGAGGCCGTCGGCCTTTTGTTTCTGATATACTTAATTCCCGGACTCAGCGTCAATAGTTTTGCTACTGCCCTGACCTTCGTAGCAGTGCTAGGCATCGTTAATGCGATCCTATGGCCAATTCTCTCCCGATTCACGCTGCCGTTCCTGGCATACACGTTCGGCGTAGGAGCACTGCTGCTAAACGCGCTATTGATATGGGTCACGAGCGAATTCGTCTCCGGTGTGACTGTCGAAGGCCTCGGAGCGCTTATTTTGACACCGATCGGGTTGGCAGCAATAAATATCGTTCTCGCGAGCCTCCTGACGAGCGATGATGACGCGTGGTACTATCGCAACGTCTTGAGAAGAAGGGTCAAAAAAGCGAGCGGCGCGATTCAGGCAGACACGGCAGGTACCATTTTCCTAGAGATCGACGGCCTTGCAGAACCGGTGTTCCGCAGGGCCGTCGCTGAGGGATACGTACCGACGCTTGCCAGTTGGCTTGAACAAGGAAGCCATAAAATTGTCGCGTGGGAAACCGACTTGTCGAGTCAGACCGGCGCAAGCCAAGCCGGTATCTTGCACGGGAACAACAATGACCTTCCCGCTTTTCGCTGGGTGGAAAAAGAGCACGACAACAAGATCATGGTCTCCACGGGCCTATCTGATGCGCCTCAGATCGAAGGGCGCATCTCGAATCGAGAGGGACTTCTAGCGATCAACGGCGCGAGTCGCTCAAACCTCTTTTCAGGAGACGCCGAGGATAGTATCTTCACCTACAGCCGACTGAAAGACATGAAGCACTTCTACACTAAATCGTGGTACTATTTCTACTCGAATCCCTCCAACTTTCCGCGCATTATCGCGCTCTTCATTTGGGACGCTATCGACGAGTTCTTCGGTCGGGTGCGGCAATTGGTCTTGAACGTCAGACCGCGCTTGCGCAAGGGGCTGTTCATCTACTATCTGACTCGGGCCGGTGCCAACGTTTTTCTGCGCGAGATTACCACTGAGACCTTAGTAGGCGACCTTATCGTGGGGCGCGTTGACGTAGCCTACGCCACCTACGTGGCGTACGACGAAATAGCCCATCACAACGGCATCACCGACAGCGCCTCATTTCGCGCGCTGAAGCAGTTAGACAAGCAGTTTCACCGGATTGAGCGGGCAACAAGCTACGCTCCGCGCCCGTACCAATTGGTTGTGCTCTCGGACCATGGGCAGGCGAACGGGGCGACCTTCAAGCAGCGGTGTGGCTTCAACCTCGAAAGCCTAGTGAAGAAACTTATTGGCGAGGACGTCAAAGTATTCAGCGCTCTTGACTCAAATCAAGACCACTTTGGCCAAGCCATTGCTGATCCAATTGTTCGACGAGAACAGTACGTGGTGCAAAAAATCAAACCGGTCGTTGACCAGGTCGAGCGTAAACCGCGAAGACACGAAACGTCTGCTGACGAGGCGCAGGTCATCGTGTTGGCTTCGGGTAACTTAGGCCTTGTCTACCTCACCGAATGGCAGGAGCGTGTGACCTACGAGCAGATCAACGAGGCGTTTCCGCTGCTAGTTCCAGGACTCGTCAGCCAGGAATGGGTGGGCTTCGTCATGGTACGATCACGCGCCCACGGACCAATCGTCCTCGGCGCCAAAGGCACCTATTATCTGCACCATGATCGCTATGAAGGAGAGAATCCGCTCGACAATTTCGGCGCACGCGCTGCCGACCATTTAAGGCGCACAGATGGCTTTAGTTACGTCCCGGACATTTTAGTCAACAGCGTCTACGACCCAAACAACGACGAGGTCGCTGCGTTCGAGGAGTTGATCGGCAGTCACGGGGGGTTGGGTGGTACCCAATGCAAGCCATTCGTGTTGTATCCTGCCGAATGGGGTTTAGACCAGAGAGAGATCGTCGGCGCGGAAAAACTCCATCAATTGTTTAAAAGTAAATTGCACGCTGCGAAAGTAAAAACCGTAGGCCCGTGAATTACGGCGTGTGCGCCGAGACGACCGATATTCGTGGCCATCGCTACTACAGTCCGTACCTCCCAGCGATTTCCTTAAATGCGTCGGCTAAGTAGCGTATCTGGCCCCAACTTAAGCCATACGTGTTAAGCTTCCACGCGCGGGTCGCCCCAGAAAAAGCGCCAACAATTCCCCGCTGCTTCAGTTCGTCGCTCAAGAAAAAACCTCGCCGCTTATGGGTTCGCGCTATTGTGTCAAAACTTCCAGTGGTATCCACCTTGCTCAGAGTATGCTTGCGCGGGTACTCGCTAACGCACGTATTCCCTTTTATGCCAAGCAGCGCATCGACAACGTAGTTCGACTTCGTGACGTATTCGTCCCATGCCTTTACGCGACGCTTCACTGTCGGAAAAGATGCCATCATCGCAAGGATATTGCCGCCCATAAGCGTGCAGCCGAGCATCTGGACCTCCTTGACACCAAACTGCCGCCCAGTAACATCGCCGATCATCTGCGTGGTGCTGAACACTGTGTCCGCGTACCCGCTCGTCGTTGCCAAAACGCCGCTTGGTGCTGGAGAAGCCATCGACTTGTGCCCGCTTCCCACAACAAAGTCTACGCCGAGCGCCTTGCCGTCAACGGGTTTTATGCCAACGGTGTACGCGCCATTGTACAAGATGGGAATGTCGTACTGGTGTGCTGCCTTTGCCGCTCCGGCGATGTCGTGCTCGTTGGCGAGCGAGTAATCGAAGTGATCGAGCATCACGAGCACGGGCGGTTTGTCCTGTTCGCGCGTCACTTCCTCGATTTTTTGCGCGACAGCATCGCCCGTGACAACATTACGATCATTTGTGGGAACTTCGCGAACGGTGGCCTTTGCATTCTCAACCGCAAGGAACTCAGTGTAGTGTCCGAGTGCCGAGACCAAAATCGTGTCGCCTTTTTCTGCAAGCGCCAGGCAAACTGCTTGAAAGGCGCGCCGCGCCCCCGGCGTAACGCGGGCTTCATTCATGTTGAGGAACCTGGCGAGATCTTCATGGAAAGCGGCGATGGGCGGCTTGGTGATCTTATCGAGTCGAAACGGCTTGCGGCACTGATCACAAGTTGAGTAACCGTCGCCGTAGGCGATGAGCGCCTTCATCGCCTCTGCGGTCAAACGGCCTGCGGCTTGGATCGGCTGGATGTTGATGAAGTTCTCCTCGACCTCGCGGATCGGTATAGTCCCTGCGATTTTCATTCTTGAAGTTCCTCTTCAAGCTTTGACAAAGCGGCTCTTGCGCGTGCGAGAGTTTCTCGCGCTTGCATCTGTTGCTCGGCACTCAACTTGTGCAACGGGGCGGTCTCGCGCAGCAGCACACGCAAGTCAGTAAGGGCGAAAAGTGCCTCAAATAGGTTATCTACGGCGTTATCCATGAACTCCAATAGTCCAGATGCTTAATGTTATTAATTTTTATTGACAGAAACGACATCGTTGTGGCCACCCACTCATTGCGCCTAGCAACGTTTATTCGCAGATCGTACTTCGTTGCACGTCAGTCGGAGCTTGATAGTCAGAGAGCAGGCTTACGTGCTCGAAGCTCCACCTACGCCCGTGATGCCGCGATTGAACGCCGGACGCCAGATAAGCTTAATAAACTCCTAACGCTAACGTGTGATCGCCGTCTTCTTTCGCAGAAGCGTGAAAGTATGCGCGAACTCGAAAATGGAAATCAGACGCAGTCGAATGACGCCGCGACGCCAGTGAGCGAGTCAGAACCCGCTGCATATGCACTCCTAAACGCGCTGTTCGATTCTGTTTTGGTCATCGACGAGAGCGACGTTATCCTTGCTCTTAATCAAGCTGCGGCACTCTGGCTCGGCACAACCTTTTCTGAAGCGGTTGGAGCATCGGTCGGTTCGGTTATTTCAAGCGAATTGGCAGAGCAAATAACTACTTGGAGGCAAGAGGCGGTTGCTTCTAACACCCCCATTCGAACTGAAGCAGTGATTGATACCAAGCGCAAGGTTTTCTCGATTTATCCCGTTCGAGAGAAGTTAGGGCGCGTCGCGCGCATTGTCATCGTTATCCGCGATGTCACTGACGAACAACGCCTGCGCGAGGAGTACGAGAGCCTGGCTGGAAAGGTTGCAAAGCAGACACGCACTCTCGAGGGTTTTCTATCAGCGTCCGCCGATCTAATTTACGTGTTTGACCGGGACAGCCGCTACATATACGTGAATAGGCCTGGGGCCCGAGCACTGGGATTTAAGCCGCACGAAATGGTAGGCAAGACGTGGACTGAGCTCGGATTGCCACTTCAGCCGATGCAGCGCATGATTGCCCTCGGTGACATTGTGTTCGCAACGGGCCGCCCCGTGACCGACGAGTTGCATTGGGTCGATCCTAGCGGCGAGAAAGATTACGAATACGTTCTCACGCCGATCTATAACGAAGAGGGGACCGTTGATGCGCTCATATCGACGGCGAGGGATGTTACAGGACGTAAGCGGATCGAAGAAACTGTTCGGCGCGAACGCGATCAAGCGCAGCAGTACCTCGATACCGCTGGAGTCCTCATGGTCGTGCTCGATACGGATGGGCGGATCACCCGTCTTAATCGCAAAGGGTGCGAGCTCCTCGGTGTGAAGCAGGAAAGCGTTTTAGGCCACGACTGGTTCGACAGATTTGTGCCCCAACGGGCCCGAGCGAGCGCAAGAGAGGAGTTTCTGAAATTCATTGTAGGAGAGGCACAAGCGTTTCGACGCTATGAAGGCCCTGTGCTAACGGCAGCCGGCGATGAGCGCGACGTGGAGTGGCATAA
>DASPOC010000118.1:0-12181 GCA_035626195.1 Bathyarchaeia archaeon
GCAATGGCAAAAAAGAGCGCAATTTCCCAGCTGAACGGATACTGGCGCCCATAAAAAAAGAAGATTATCCACTCTAATAGGAGCACGGATGGCGCGATCGCGGCAGCAAGGTACGGCGTTGCCTTGCTTACGCGACGTAGAATGGCCAGCTTATCGTTGCTCTTAGATGCATAGGGGAAGAAAGCGGCGTTAATGATCATCCAAAGCAAGACGGCCACAGTTATAGATGGCAGGAAATACGCGTTGTAGATTCCTACATCCGCGGTCGTCGTGAACTTGTTGATGAGTATTCTGTCGACGCCCATGAAGGTGGCCGCCACACCTCCCGGGAGGGAAAGAAGGGTGTAATGCATAATTTTTTTCGCCCAGGACCGCTCAAATCGGAGCTTAAGCTGGTCTCTGAGGTAAACGAGCAAAATGAGGCCGATTATCGCGTAGGATACGTAATACGAGTACGCCGCCGATTCCCACGACTTCATGTTGGTACTGATGAATATGAGAAACGCCGCAAGTAGTACGACCGATTGAGCGGCAGTCAGAAGTGCATACGCTCTCATTTTGAAGAATACTCTAAGAGAATTTGTGGTTAACTGATAGAGCGTAGCAGTAACAGCGAGAAAAAGAGCGAAAAAGAAAACCTCTACTGGCACTCCAAACAAGTACGATAACGGCGCGGAAAAAAGTACATAGATACCTATCGAGGCTACTGTCAACAACGTTATTAGAATGTACGAAGTGGAAATGATGTTGACCTGCACAAAATGATCCTGGACCTCCGAACCATATTTTATCATCGGCGTGGAAGCTGCTATCATTGAGATGGCGAGAATAGTACCCACTGTCGTGATTAGTCCGAGAACACCAAAATTGCCCGGTCCCAATGCCCTTGCGGCAATGATGCTGAAGGCCAATGTGAAAAGCGATCCGACCAGGGTGCCAATCCCCACGTACGAGGTACCCAAGATTAACTTCCGCGCCTCCTCGCCCATCTTCTCCTTAAAAATTAACTCATACGGGGTACTGAGCAAACGGAAAGCAAGTTCCTTGAGCGGCATCACGGGCTAAACCTAAGTGGAACTGATCGCGAATTTATATATAACTTCCATTGGTGAGTCGGCATCCGTAATCTCTATTTATCGAGCTGTATCTTACCGATATGTCTCGCGGAGTAGCACAGTTTACACTCGCTTGCTTTTAATATGACTCGCGCTTAAGTATCACTGGGGAATCGTACATAGCTCCTGCTTTGAGATTTGTGCACGTCAGCGATACCCACCTGGGATATCGTCAATACGGTTTGAGCGAGCGTCTCAGCGATTGGAGCAGCGCCACTCGTGAATGCATTGATTACGCCATACAAAACCGGGTAGACTGTGTCGTTCACAGCGGCGATTTGTTCAACTCAAACAAAGTTGATCACACTTCGTTGATCCACGCCATAGAGATGCTAAGGGCGTTGAAGGACGCTGATATCCCTTTCTTTGTTATTGACGGCAATCACGACAGAAGAAAAGGCTCTCAAACGCACACAGCCCTCGATGTGTTGCAACGCTTAGATTTGTGCCACTACTTAGCGCCGGAAGGAAGAACCCTCGAAGGCGCGCTAGGTGAGGTGAACGGCACGTGGATAGTCGGGCTCGGCTATCACGGTGCCTACCTCAGGTCTAAGCTGCGCGATTTCTATGAACAAATGCCCGAAGGACACAACGTCGTGCTGCTCCACGCTGGCATAACTCAATACGCCGAAGGAGGGCACCCGGAGATCGCCTCGCCTGAGCTGGCGGTATTACGGCCCAAGACCGCGTACCTTGCGCTCGGGCACTACCACAACAAGTTTCGCCTTGATGACTGGATATTCAATCCAGGCAGTCCGGAGTACTACCGCTTCTCCGACTACGGCATCGGGCGCTGCTTTTACGACGTTACGATGCAAAACGGAAGCCCCGAGGCTCGTGAAATCGACGTGCGCGGCGTTCGGCGAATGGTGAGCATTTCTGCGGACCATCCAGGTGATGATTATTCGCTCCGCGGAGTCGTGCAAGGGCTGCTCGACGAAGCTGAGCTCGAGGCTCAGGTTTCGGGTTCGCTAGTGCGTGTGATTCTTAACGGGGGGGCGCCGACACCCCCCAACCTCTCTGAGCTTAAGCAGTTCATAGACGAGCGTTACGTGCCCTTGTACAGCACTGTCCTCGACAACACCGTCAGCACTGCTGGCGAACTCGTCGAAACTCAGGGAAGCCTCGACGACCTAGAAATGAACATGTTCGCAAGCAGCTTTGCCCGGTACAACGAGCAAGCGCGAGACGTCGCGGGTTTCGCGCGAGCTCTTCTTCGCGAAATAATCGAAAGCCAACTTACGAACTCGGACGAAGCTGAGCCCATCGCACAGCACGTCTCACGCTTCAGGAGAGACCACGTATGAAACTGGAAAGCCTCCGCCTAGTGAATATTAGAGCGTTCGAGGACTCGGGCGAGATCCAGTTTCAAAACGGCACGATCTCCATATATGGCGAAAACGGTGCTGGCAAGAGCACCATAGTTACGAGCATTGGCAGGACGATTTTTGGCTGGGACGACGGCGTTAAGCAGGCAACGATCGACTACGCGGGGGAACGGCACAGGCAAGGAGTTATCGAGTCCCTTTTGCGAAAAGGAGCGGCAGAAGGGTCTATAGATGTAACGTTCTCGCACAAAGGACACGTGTACCGGGTAAGACATGTTTTGTCACGTACTGCTCAGAGTTGGGAGCTGTACATTGACCGAGAGAAAACCGATCTGTACGGAAAGCAAGAGATACATGAACGCATTCGCGACGAGCTCGGCATGGCAGAAATTCGTCCGTCGTCGGCGGAAAGTCTGTTCAGCGATGTCATCTGCGTATTACAGGGGCAGGTCGTCAATGAATTTGAGTTCACGTCTCAGAAACGAAAGGACCATTTCGACAAGGTTCTCGGTCTTTACAGTTATCGGCAGGCCTACAGCGACTCCCTTCACGTAAAAAACAACTTCAAGAGTAAAATAGCGCGTGCTGAGTCTGACGCGCGAGTGCTTGAAGCTGAAATAACGCACCTCAGCGGACTCGTTAACCGATTGCGCGAGTACGAAAGTGAGCTGAAACACCTCCGGCAGTCGATCGGTGCAGTCGAAACCAAGTTGTCTGTGGTCGAAAATCAGAAGCAAACGTGTGAGTCGCTTCGCGCGGAACTCGAAAATCTCAAAAGGGAACTCAGCACGGCAAACGTCAAAACTGGCGACGTGGCGACGGCACTCGAGGTCGCAAATCGCGAGGTGCAAAACTGTCGCGAAGCGCAGAATGTCGTCGAAGAACGTCGGCCGTCGTTCTTGCGATATCAACACATTGCTGCGCAGCTTGACGAGGTGCGGGCGTTGGCGCGGCAGGTGGCCAGCGAAACGACGCGCCTCTCTGAACTTCGCGTCGCTCACGCAAGCATCACAAGTGCGAAGGCAAACGCGCTCAAAGAGCTTCAGCAACTTGACGAGACGTCAGATCGAGTGACGCAACTGTCGCCAATCGCTGCCGAACACGCACAGCTCAGCGAAGCTCTCTCACAGCTCAAGCTTGATCAGCAGCGCTACCAGACAGGTTTGGAGCGTATCAAAGCGATTGGAAAACTGCTACGAACAAAGGGTCTGGCAACCAAGGAGCTGGAAGCGGAACTTGAAGAGTACAGCACACTCCAAGCGCGGGCGGAAAGGCTTGAAATGCTGATGCTTGAATACGACGAGTTAGCACGAAAGGTCGGTGAGCTTGACGGACACAAGAAGCAGATGGAGAAGGATCTCGACAGCCTCCTCAAAGGTGTCTGTCCGTACACGGGCGATCGGTGTGAATCGATTGAGGAACGCGGCCATCGGCACGAGCACGAACTTGACGTCATTCGAGCGGAACTTGCGCTGCTGCAGTCTGAACGCGATGAAAGAGCATCCGCTATAAATGAGGCGCGTAGGGCCGCACGGCAACTGCAACTGCTCGACGGCAAGCGGCGAGAGTTGGAACTAAAACTGGAAGAAATAGAAACACTACGTCGAGAACTTGCAGGCGAACGTGATTGTGTCAGAGCGATTGGCGATAATCTGGCTCGCATAACGTCTCTTGAAGAGCGCCTCGCGACGTTGAAAGCTAGCGCCGAAGAGTATCAGTCCCTCGCGTACGCTCTCAAAAAATCGGACCGGTCAGCCCTAATCAGCGAGTTCGCTGAGCTCCGTCGCAGAGACGAAGCATTGCAAAGCGACATAGAGGGAGCTGAAGGTACGATCGCGCACTTGACTGAACAAGGCGGGGATGAGGCGCTTGTGTCACGACTTGAACACGAATTGCGGGAGCTTCAAAAAGACTACGATAGCTACGTTGCGTCCGTTAGTTTGGCGGCGAATCTCGAGGAGGCCGTAGAACGACACGACAACTGTGCTCGAGACTTGGCAGCACTAGATGAGCTGCGGCAGAGACTTACCAGTGACATAGAAGCCATGTCAAAGCTTTATGACGCCGCCGAACACCTGCGAATTGAAAAAGATAGCCTAGACACGAGTCAACGGCTTAACGAGATGCGAGGGATTGCGTCGCAACTTAACAAACAAATTGAAGAGCTAAAACCCCGCGAAGCGGATCTCGTGGTGAAGAGGGAGGATCTGATGGCACTCGACGTTGAGCTCAACGAGACTGCTGCTGACGGTAAGTTCTTTGATGAAATCAGAGATAGTTTCAAAAACTTGAGCGCGATGAGGCCGCTTTATACAAAAAAAGTGAGCCAGCAGGCTGCCCGTCACTGGAGGCAAATGGTCAATGACGAGTCGCAACTTCACTGGCAGGAAGATTATCTCGTTTTCAAGGCAAATGGAGGCAACGTGGTCTCATTGTATGAAATGAGCGGCGGCGAGAAGGTCTCAGCATGTTTGGCTGTGCGTCTCGCAATGCAAGAGACGTTGAGCGGCTTGGGCCTGTTCATCTTGGACGAACCAACAATACATCTTGACGAAGAGAGATGCGACAGCCTCGCTCAGCAAATCGGCGGCATTAAGGGGTTGAACCAAGTCATTGTTATAAGCCACGACGATACCTTTCACGCGTACACGCAGCAGCAGATTACAATACGAAAGGACCCCAGCAGTCACGCGAGCATAGTTGAACTCTAGTCACGTGTTGCCCTTAAAGGCCCGGGCTAAACGCGAGCGAGAAGTGAGCCATGCGTCCGGATGCTGTAAATTGACAATTTTCTCTGAAAAAGCATCTCAAACGTCACAAATCAAGTCACTAAGGCGTTCCGCACGAATGCTCGTGACTTGTGACGAGGGAAAGACGTTGGACAGGAGTCCCATCCAACACCCCCATATGGTTGCGGTGATGCGAAGGCTTAGCTGATCCCGCACGTGCACTCGAGCACTTCTTCAAACCGTTCGTTCACCGTCTGCCAGTTCACGATGTTCCAGAACGCGTCGACGAACTTCGGTCGCTCGTTCTTGTAATCGAGATAATAGGCGTGCTCCCAGACGTCAAGAACCATGACGATGCGGAAGTTTGGATAGACGTTGACATTGTGCTTCTCTATCTGCATTATTATGGGCCGTCTTGTCTGCATATCGAGCGCCAACGCCGCCCATCCTGACCCCTCGGTGGTTGCCGCAGCTTTGCTAAACTCCGCCTTGAACCGGTCAAAGCTGCCAAACTCGCTGTTTATAGCATCCGCCAACTTCTCTTTAGGGGCCCCGCCGCCGTTGCCGGCAGGCGCCATCGTGGGCCAAAAAAGCTTGTGGAGCACGTGGCCACCGATGTTGAACGACAACTCCTTCAGAGTAGCCTTAACGTCTACGTCTGCGTTGCTCTTTCGTGCAGCATCGAGCTTCTCAAAAGTTGCGTTCGCGCCATTTACGTACGCAAGGTGGTGCTTGTCGTGGTGAATCCTGAGCTGTTGCTCAGAGATATAGGGCTCCAAATCGTTATAGCCATAGGGCAAGTCTGGCAAGACATAAACTTTGTTCGCTTCCATACGTCTCATCTCCTTCTGATTGCAATCAGGGTTTAACCTCTGTGGGCAAGATATTTACGCTTAATCCTCTCAAACCAAGGCCTTCCGCCAAAATCAATGTCGCGTCAACTCATAAACTGTGACGCGAGAATGCGCCACTGAGTGTGTCGACAATCGCGTGCTGTACAGGGCCCAGAACGAAGCCGAGCTGCTTCTTTGCGATGGCCCGTCGTAAGTAGGACGCACGCACGTAAAAACCAAAGTATGCTTTCAAAAACCACCGGTGCAATTCTGCTGTCGAAAGAGCACGTGTACGAACCACTGGCTTTGTGAGGGTGAACTTATTCCAGTCATCCAAGGTAATCTCAAGATCGTAGTTGTCAATGTTGTCGTAAAGCTCAGTTCCCGGATAGGGCGTGGTGACCGAAAACATGGCGAAATCTGGGATGACCTGCTTTGCTAGGTTGATCGTGTCGACGACCTTCTGCCCATCATCTCCCGGCAATCCGATCATAAAGGACGCCGTTGTTGCATAGTCGTAGTCTCTAAGCACCTCAAAGGCGCTAATCACCTGATCAGTCGAAAACCCTTTCTTGATAAGCTTCAGCGTGTCGTCCGAGGCAGACTCAACGCCAAAAAAGAGCCCGTTGCAGCCGACTTCGCGCAGCCTGCCGAGTAAGTCCTCATCAATAGAGTCAACGCGCCCTGTGCACGACCAGCTAAACGTTAGGTTGTTTTCCTCTACCAGATCGGCAAACTTGAAGGCGCGCTCTTTGTTGAGTATGAAATTGTCATCAAGCATGGTGACGTTGTCGTAGCCTTGAGCAACAAGCCGAGATACCTCGTCAAAGACGTTGTCCGCACTCCGCGACCGAAACGTCTTGTGGTACAGGTTAGAGGAGGCGCAGAAAATACACCTGAATGGGCACCCCCTACTCGATATGACGCCGGTGCTATTAGGTGGTAAGTATTTTGCCATTGGTAGCAAGTCCCTTGCGGGAAATGGAATATCGTCCAAATCGGCGATCAGCTTCCGATCGGGATTTCGAACTATCGCGTCCCCGTCTCGCAAGGTGATGCCCTCAACGTGGTGCAAGCTGCCCGACTCGATGGAATCCGCGACTTCGAGCATGGTGGCTTCTCCCTCCCCCCTAACGACGGCGTCAGCCCCGGATCTCTCGAGACACTCGCGGTCCAAAAAAGTTGCTTGTGGGCCGCCGAGAACGACCTTCTTGCCGTTGTTCGATTGCTTAATGAGGTTCGCAAGCGCAAGGGCTGAGTTGTAAGTCGGTGCTGTGGTCGTGATGCCTACGAGATCGGCTGTCTGCACGCGCTCCATAATCTGCGTATTGCTCAGCCGCTCAACTTCGGCATCTATGATAGCAACGCGATGACCGTGCTCTCTGAGAAAAGCGCCTAAATAAGCAAGCCCCAATGGCGGCGAGCAGATATTCAGCTTTCTGACGTCTCCCTTGCCAAACGGCGGATGAATAAGTGCAACTTCGATTCCCATGTCGATCGTACCGCGCTAGCTCAGAGCTGTTCTGGCAAAACTAAAATGGCTAGATATCTGGGCGTCCGACCTAGTTTTTCCCTGCTATCTCAACAGCACCAGCTATCTTTTTGGTCACGCAATTACTTAGCTCTTTGTCACTCCGCAATCAATAAAAGAGTTTGAAATTGAGTTTTCTGGCAGGCGGTGGTATGCCGGGCAGCGAGTGCTGTGTGCACAATCGGTGCCGCATGACGTTACTGCTGTCCTGCGGACGCCACCTAAGCGATCCAGCTCAAGCTGCCTGGATGCAGTGAAGCTGCCAAGAGCGCTCGCGCACCGTTTCAACGCAGAGGTGAGGATATAAATAGGAACAAAGCAGAATTCTTTGGAGAGTAATTATTTTCAGCCGAACGACTAGCAGGTGATCATATGGTCGAGAAACAAATGAAAGGCAGAAAAATGACGACGAGAGAAGACTGGATCTCGGATACCATTGCTGATGTCAGACGCGCACTTGACGCTGTGTTCGCAAGTGCCGAGGACCTCTACAAGATGCTTGTTCCAGAGCCACAGCGCTCGCGTGCTGAGCATTTGTACAAAACGTACGTTCCTGAAATCATACCAAGGCCTCGAGGTCCGGTTAGGCCCCCTGACGTAGATATTATCGACGTCGGAACAGAAATTCACTTGATCGCTGATCTGCCAGGGGTTAAGAAAGAGGACATTGACCTCAACCTGACGCCGTACACTATAGAGATAAGTGCCGAATCAAAAGCTGAAATAGAACGTGAGCAGCAACCTTACGCTCGTCGAGAGAGGGGTTACATGGCGTTCAAGCGAACAATGCATTTGCCAGCTCCAGTAATTCCAGAAAAAGCTAAGGCGCGATTCAACAACGGGGTTTTAGAGGTCACCATGCCGCGAAAAGAGCCTGTCGAAAAGGTTACAGGGGTCAAAGTGGGCATCACAGACACAGGTCAAGGGACTTAGAACTCGCAAAGACGCCCCCCCTACATACTGAAGTGCTCGGCGCTGTGGCAGATCGCTCCGATCGTAAAGTATTTTACAAAATGCGGTCTGCGCACAGGCCCCTGTTTTTTGCTATTGGATGAGTTGATACAGTAATTTGCGTAAAGTTGGAATTCTGTTGGTAGGGCCGTTCTGTAGTCTGACGCGAACGTGCGAGGCCAATAGAGTCCGCGCGTTTAATTAGCAATACGACGCCATGACCATTATATTCCCTCTCACAAATACATATACGAAGAACGGTGACGTTGAATAAGTGTTGCAGATGGATCCGCCTCGACCGACACGTCTGCTTAGAGAATGTCACACAGGAGAACCACCGACGTGTCACTGGCTCATTATCCGGCGTTTTCTGCGCCGACAGAAGAAGAGAAAAAACTTCCCAAGCTAACTCTCTCGATACGCGTAATTGACTCCCACGTGCGCGTCGCCTTCGATAAGAATCTGGTTGCTAATTTGCCACCAGCGATTCAGGCACGAGTAACACAGACGCTAGGTCAGTTTGAGCGTGATTTTGCCACGTGGTTTTCACAGAGTCACAAGCAGCCAGCCCGAACGCTCCCAGCGGCGGTAGTCATCGCGGCCAGTTCGCAGTCGCTCGAGGTTGACGCAAACGGCACGGCATTGGCGAGTGTAGGCGACCGTGTCGTTTATCTGAGCTACGCATTGCTGCGTGAAGGCGTGCCCGTTGGCTTTCGACTCGGAGTGTTTGCGTATGTGTTTGACCGCCTCACGCGAAATGGAAACGACAGAAACTGTGACGACCTGCTCGATGAACTCTCGCTGCCGCTCCTCAAAGACCAAGTCAACGTGTTGGGCGCGCCTGAGCGCTACGCGATATTCGCCAACAAGGACTGGCTGGACGCATTGGTTGCACATCTGGCTCACAAGCTCCCGCATTCGGATGTGCAAGCAGCCCTGCTCGCCACGTCAGGAACGCCTTCGCACGAGCCCGACACTGAGCTTTCGGAAGGGCAGCGTCAACGGATAGCCGAGTTAGCAGCGAGAAACAGAATAGACCAGGCCATCCTCCTCAAGAAGATGCGCACGCTCGTGATCATCATCTCAACGGGCCTGGGTGAGGACGTTGACATCAGCCTCGTTCCTGGCGAATGGTGGGCTTTTGACTATGAGAGTAACACCATAACATTCCCTCTTGTCGATCTCGTCACCGCACCGCCCGACAAAATCATAGGCTCCTTGTTGCACGAGATCGGCCACTACCAAGTAACGCGTGTCGACGTGAACCATCCAGTCTTCAAGCGTCTTCTTTCGAGCGAATCGTTGCGCTTGCTGCTCAACACGTTTGAAGATCCCCGTGCAAGTAACTGGATGAAAGCCACGTTTAAGGGAACTTCCCCCTATCTTGATCTCATTTACGACGATCTGTTGTCAGAAGACCTCAGCGCAACGGCTTACAGCCACAAATTGCAGCAGGAGGTGCAAAAATACTCCGATGCAGAGATTCAGGCATACCAGCTGTTCCCGCATCTCGAGTACCTCTTGTGCGTTCTTTACTTTTGGCGGTTTGGTAGGCTTCCGTCGTACGCGAAAAGCCCGCAAGCGAGCGCTGCTCTCGAAAGTACAGTTCAGTTTTTTCCCTCAATCTTTAACCACTACCCCCCCGGCCGCGCGGCAGAGTACGACAAGCTTCGGTACGCACGGGAAGCGGCCGAACAGATACAGGAACATATTTTAGAGCCGTACGAACAGCTGGTCAAGCAAGCCTCCGACAACCTTACGCTAGGCATGGAGCGTGGGCAGCACCCTCTCGGCGAAGGTGAAAACCCCGCTGAAATTAACCCGCAACTTTTAGAGCAAGAGGCGCAGGAGATCCTTGACGAGCAAGCCAAGGAACTCGCCGATCGGCTGTCTGCCAAGCGAAATGTGCCCAAATCGGTTGACGCGGAAGTCCTTGAACAAAGGATTGGGGAGAAAAGGGATAGCCTTGAGCACGTGCGCATCTCAACAGAAAAGCCGCACTCGGAACTCACCCGCAGAGACCTTATCGCTCAGCGCCGGCACCTCGAGTTTGAACGCGACCGCCGTATGGGTGAATATAACCAGGCGTACGCTGCGGTGTCGGGATTGCTGCGTATGCTCGTCGGCACGCTTGAAAACGTGCTTGCAAAGAACCGCAAGCCAAAGTACGAAGGCTACTATCCTTCTGGGCAAAAACCAGATTTGCGTCGGGTGATGGACGTCACGCGCAAGATGCAACAAGGCTTGCCCACGACCAAGAAAGATTTCGACGTGTTCCTCAAGCGCAGACGGCCGACCCGCTTGGACCACCGGATAATGTTGCTATTAGACGAATCAGGCTCGATGCAGGAACCAAAGCGAACTGCTGCACTGCACGCACTTTTGCTCTTCATGGAAGCGTTCGATTACCTGGGAATCGACTACGCGATTATCGGCTTTGCGGACGCGCCAATCATCCACAAGCCGTTTGGGGACACTCTTACTCAGCGGGCTCGCGAGGATCTGTTTGAGGACGTATCTCAGTTCATTCCGCTCGGGGCAACGGCAGATGCCGACGCGCTCGCGTTAGGGATCGCCCTATTTGATCGAGAGCCAGAAGATGTTTACCGCCTCCTAATAGTCATATCCGATGGCGAAGGAAACGTCAACACGACCGGCATAACATTCGAGGAACTGCAGGTCGCAGCGGAAACAAAAGCCATAAGCGTGGTCGGCATCGGCATCGGCGAACAGGCAAGAACGATAAGCACCCGGTATCACCGTCCGATACAAGTCGCTGCTGTTGACGAATTGCCGTTGACGCTGGGCGAACTGCTCCAGCAAGAGGTGACGAGTGAGTCATCCTAACGAGTCGTCAAAACGCGACACTCGAAGCAACGGGCCTTCTCAAGCCACTGACGATAGGTTCACGGCCGCGCTCGGAGCGTTGATCGCTGGCGTTTACCTCAAACTCAAGCGCGACTTTCCGGACTTTTACACAATTCGAGATTTGAAACGGGCAACTGAAGCAGTGACGCTGTTCTTGGAAGCTGGCTTAAGCGAGAAAGACGCTTTTGTTGAAGCGTGTCACTACGGCTTTACCCGGATACGACCAGAGAATGAACCGATCATCCGTTCAATAGTCGAAGAACAACAAAACATCAAAGCAGTGCTAACGGATTTTGAACCGCTGGATCTCACGTCGCAAGCTCCTCAACTGCCTTCGTTGGTCACGTCTCTTTCGCAAGGCGTGAGCTCTTTTGTTAAGCTTCTCATCACCTTTACAACAAGTCCCCGCATTAAGCCGTTCTTGCGCTTGCTTAACTCGTTAGTGAGTGCGTCGGATAAGCGGACCCAGATCGTCGGGCGCAAGATCGCATATGACGTCCTTGCCGCCGACTTTTTGCGCGATATTATCATCGAGGAATTAGAAGACGAGTTAACCAATACAGCGTGGACTGCACGCCAAGCAACCGTCGCTGTTCTTGCCTCTTTGTATAGCGAACGCATTAGAGGGGGAAAAGCGGTCGACACGAGTCTTCTCGAGCTGTTGCTTCACGATGAATCGTGGGCTGTACGGCAAGCGACCGCCGAAGCACTCGGCACCGTCTATCCAGCGCTCATCCAACGCGCCACGGATGTCGACCTGAAAGCGCTAGAAGCAGCTCTCAGCGATCGATCCTGGGTTGTGCGCAAAACCACCGCCGAAGCACTC
>DASPOC010000119.1:0-15985 GCA_035626195.1 Bathyarchaeia archaeon
CTTCCTGAGAAACGGCCGTGGGTGCGCGACTACGTGTTCGAGCTGACTAACTTTCCGAACGCGCCCAACGACGATCAGGTCGATGCTACTTCGCTCGCCCTGAATCAGCTACGGGGCTCGCTATTTCCCACTGTGAAGGCCGTGGCGAAGCCTATAGCAGAACCACCACCAAAACACGAGCACGAATACGTGATCGGATGGATTCCGGCGCGATTGGATGATGACTATACCGTCGTTATCTATGACCTAAATGACAACGCGGTCGTACGGTTCTTTAGAATCCCGGCACAACCGGTCGAGGCACAGGTAAAGGCGGTATACGAAACGTCCGCTTATTTTAACAGCGCAGTGGTGCGCGTTATTGAAAGCTACGACGAGGCGCTTACCTACAGCGCTGAACTTAAAGGCGCGTATGTCGAGAAGATCAAGTTTGATAAGCCAAAACTTGCGGCTGCGTATGAGAACCTATCACAACTAATCAGAAACAGAGTAATCGACATCCCCGAATACCCAGAGCTAATGGCTGAGCTTAACGTATTCCGGTCTGAGTTCACCTTCGACGAGACGCCAGACTACACAACGCAGATCGCACAGCAGTCAGCTATAAACGCCTTAGCGCTATGCACCTATGATCTCGACCCGACGATGTGGCAGTATAAGCCGTCCATTTACTATGGCTTTGACCCGGATCGGCTTGACCCGTCGCGGTGGTTCCCATACGACAACTCGCGCCGACACTACCCGTTTTAGTGCGGCCACCGCCGAGGGAGACAAAGAGGAGCCCCTTGAGTTGCGTTTATCAATTCACGGCAAAAATGTGATCTGAGCAAGATTTGCACCGCATGCGAATGGGCTCGCCCGGATTCGAACCGGCGACCTCTGCCGTGTGAAGGTAGAGATATCGGCCTCCCACGGCGTTTTCTGGCTTTTTTGCATCGTTTTTCAGTGCTAGTGGGTGTATCGAATATGAGAAAAGCAAGCATCCCTTCGTGAATGGCGTGATAGAGTCGCGCGGGTAACCCGACAAGCTTTAAGAACGTGTGTGGTACGCGCATCGTTGGGTAGTCGTAGCTTTCTTGAGCGTGGTGGACCCAGATAATGCTGCGATGAATCTCTTATAGCGAAGGATCAAGCAGGCCGAAAGAGGAAAATACTGGGGACACATTGCTTGTGAGCAACTTCAACGAATTACACCATGCAGAGGGCAAATATGGGATCAGCTGATGAAGAGAAATACCACTGGAATGCCGCCGACTATGAACGACACTCCTCCTCTCAGCAATTGTGGGCGCAAGCGGTCGTAGGCCGCCTCTGCCTTCAAGGAGATGAACGAATCTTAGACGTCGGGTGCGGCGATGGAAAGGTAACCGCGGAGCTTGCCGCTCGCGTCCCACGCGGGTGTGTTTTGGGCATCGATAACTCTGAGGAAATGATCGCGTTTGCCCAAGCGAAGTTCCCTGCCAGACGCGTTCCGAACCTCTCATTCAACATAGGAGACGCGACGCAGCTCGATTTTGGCGGCGATTTTGATCTCATCGTGTCGTTTTCCTGTCTCCATTGGGTGACAGATCACGCCGCAGTGTTAAACGGCATACGAAAGAGCCTAAGGCCAGGCGGCAGTACTGTGCTGCAGTTCGGGGGTAAAGGAAACGCGGTATCGGTATTCGACGCCACGGGAGACGTCTTGGCGCGTCCACAATGGGGTCAGTATTTCGAGGACTTCAGTCATCCGTGGACGTTTTACGGCCCTGACGAGTATGATGTGTTGCTACGTAAAGCCGGTCTCGTTACACACCGAGTAGAGCTAGTTCTGAAAGTCATGGTGCACGAAAGCGTTGAGGGATTCGAAGGATGGATGCGAACGACGTGGCTTCCGTACGTAGAACGCCTTCCTGAGGATCTCGGAGATACATTCGTCGCGGACGTTATTCAACGGCACATTCAGAAGAATCCTCTAGATGCAGAGGGTCATATCCGCGTGCAGATGACACGTCTCGAAGTCGAGGCAACAGTGTAAGCTTCACGAGAACTGCGGCTGGAGCACTCATTTTCGCGTGAATTGCAGCTCTAGCTCTCTCAGATTTCAGTGGCCGCAGTCGATGACGGTTTTGCAGCATGCCGTGTAAAAAAAGAGTATGAGCACGGTCTAAGATCAAAGGAAGAAACTATTAACACTGAGTTTATCAAAGACAGTCACCTGAAAACACCGATCGTCTGCGTTTCGTATCATCACAAGAATACAGAGAGAGTCGCGCAAGCGATGGCAGAGGAGCTTGAAGGAGTTCTCGTCTCTATTGGTCAAACGCTACCTGAAATCGACACGTATGACCTTATCGGATTTGGGTCAGGGATTTATGGCGGGAAATTCCACAAGACACTCATCCAATTTGCTAAGGCGCTTCCGAACGTTACAGGCAAACGGGCATTTGTGTTCTCTACTATGGCAGGGGGAGGGTAGGGTTTCGCGCTGCTTTTAAAGAGCTGCTGGTGAGCCAAGGGTTCTCCATAGAGGGCGATTTCGCCTGTAAGGGGGATGGGATACGGTTCGGCCGCTTCGGCTTGCCGGAGCGATCAACAAAGGAAGACCAACAGATAAAGATTTAGAGCAGGTACGGGTATTTGCGCGTGGGTTGAAAGAAGAAAGTACCTGGTCAACCTTCGTTTGCTACACTCATGCATTTCGCCTGTCTGAAAAAAGACAAGTGTAATCTGAAACATAGTTAGGAACCTATCTGGTAAAACAAAAGGACGCAATGCATCAGGAACGTCACACCGACATAAAGCAATCCACGTGGGATTCTATCTACACCGTCGGCGGAGTAGCAGGTCTGATAGTCGCAGCGCTCTTAGTATTAGAGTTTATCATCTTCATCATCTGGCCACAGCCGAGCTGGCCGCAGCCGAACTCGGTCCTCGACTGGTTCGCACTCTTTGAACGCAACAGGCTCATTGGGCTCCTAGACATGGATCTGCTGGGGGTTGTGGCCTACCTGTTGCTCATCCCAACGCTTCTCGCCCTGTACTTTGCGCTCAGGCGCGTCAGTGCAGCGTTTGCGGCGATCGCTACCGTCCTATTCTTCATGGGCACAGCGATGTACCTCGCCACGAATACGCTGTTTGCCATGCTCGCGCTCAGCCATCAATACGCCGCTGCGACCTCCGACGCTCAACGGTCCGTGACTTTAGCGGCAGGGCAGGCGCTGTTGACAATATTTTATGTCAGCGCTTTCCAAGAGAGTTACGTCATTGTGTCTGTGGCCCTACTCATCATCTCGATCGTGATGCTTCGGGGTGACGTCTTTACCAAATCGACGGCCTATGCAGGCATTGTGGCGAACTTCTGCGCGATAGGAACGGTTTTCATCGGGCAGGTTGCGCTCGTGCCCAGCGCCATCCTCGCGTTCTTGTCGGTGGTGTTTTTGGCCATCTGGTTCTTCTTGATTGGCCGGCGGCTCCTCCGGCTAGGACGCCTTGAAAGCAGAGCAGTGTGACATTTGGCAACGCTTAAGCGTGCGGATATGGGTATACAACCTAACGTTTTGCGCACATGGGTACTGGCGAAGAGTTCTAGCCAGGAAACGAGAGGGAAAATGTGGCTTCTTATCGAAAGATAGCGATCTTTGTAGGCGCGTTATTCATTACAGCCACAGTAGTTCTTTATTGAGCACTGTTTTTCAAGGTTCCACGCTCACTGCGTCAAATTATCTCACTTCTGTCTCTGCAAACGAAAATCAAGTATTAATAGCGATATCTCAGTGATTGCATCAATATACCGCTGATTTCGCGCCAAGATCTTTCATCCCTAAGACTGCAGACTCTAAGACAATGAAAACTAAAACCCTTCTTCAATCGGTTGTGCTCAAGGCAACCCCTCACGAGGTTTACGAAGCATTGATGGATTCCGCAAAGCATACAGAGTTCACGCACTCAAGCGCGAATATCGGTCGGGAAGTGGGAGACGCGTTTAGCACCTTCGACGGGTATGCCTCAGGAACAAACGTCGAACTGATCCCTGACAAGAAGATCGTTCAAAGGTGGAGAGCCGATGATTGGCCTCCCGACCATTATTCGACCGTCACATTTGAGCTTCACGCGCAAGGCCATGAAACGAGACTTGATTTTACACAGATTGACATTCCCGAAGATCTGTATCCTGACCTCGAAACCGGATGGGTCGAGTATTATTGGGATAATCTAAAGGGCTATTTCAGCTAGTCAACGATGCACAGCGTTAGGATTCTAATCCGATTTCCCGCCTGTTGCCTTAGTTTCAACACATAATCGCACGGCTCAGGCTGCAGTTTTTAGTTGAGCCGCTATCTTCGCTCCAAACTCCTCAGCCTTCGGGAGCTCTCTTTCAGTAATCGGGCCTTTCATCCCGTCGACTCTAATAGACAAGCTCGTAGTTAACGACTTCATCGAAGGGGCCTTTTCGTGCATTCTTTGCTCCATCTTCTTCGTTGCCATTTCAAAACCCCCCGCAAGGCAGGTGTCAAAGACCGCAAATTTCTTGTCTGCTGAGGAGAGCTTGCCTAGTTTGTCGATAAACTTCTTGACGCCTCTTGTAGGGCCACCCAAATGATTCGGGCCGCCGATTACAATCGCGTCAAAGTTGCGGATCGTGTTGGGATCAACTTCTTTAATCTCACTAAGCGTAGGCTCTGTTCCCTCGACCCGTCGCATTCCTTGTATGATCGCTTCCGCGACACGCTTAGTGTTGCCATATCTCGACTCATACACAACCATTACTTTTGGCATCCTAGTTACCTCTGCCAGACAAGTAGTTGTTTCGCACCATACGCGTTCTTCGTTCGTTTAATCATGGACGCAGAGTCAGCGATTTGTGGCTGCAAGCGCTGAGTGACGCGCCTTTCAAGAGCCGGAGGTTTCGCTCAACTGGGTAGATCAAACGACGGAAGGTTTCTATGTCACCATTTGAGGGGCACTTCGTGCTTCGATCTGCGAAAGTTCTGTGAGCAGTATGGTGCTGCGATAGGGCGGGATCGGTCAAATCGTGCCTACATCCTCACGCAAGGAGTTAGCGGAATCGACTTGCGCGCTCTAAGCACGAGCCGCTCGCGTACGCGTGACTTGTATATGAAGGTTTGCGAGACATTGCTTTCGTAGCGCACAAAGAGTCAATGAACAAGAACGTGACGTCTACGTTTCGTTCGTCAAGCAAGCGGTTAAGCACCCGGAGTTAAACTATGCCTTGCCAATGCTGCCCTCCTGCATCGGCGGGTAAAACGCACTTGGGTCGGCATATGCCACGTCGGAGCTGCCTTTTTAATCTTGATTTTTTGGGTTGAGCGCGAGTGGAGCTGTTTTGCCCTCTTCAGCTAAGACCTTTAAAGCCTGATGCCCTCAATTATCTTTTAGCGCTTTACGTCGTTATTCGCGGCGGGCTGAGTTAGGATCGAATTACAGTCGCTTGGACGGCGCGTTCAGCTTCGGATACGACTAGGGTACGCCCTCGAGGCTTGAGATATCTCGCTTGATAATCTGCATTGCCAACGTCTACTGTCAGGTTTAGATGAAATGGCTTCAAGAAAGAGGGAACACTAGAGGATTCCAAGCCAAAGATCCAGGGGATATTGTGTTTCGCGACATAATCCACCATTTTGTCCGCGCCCGGAATGTTCGAACGCCGTTCGATGACACTTTTCAAAACATACGTAAATATGAGGATACTTCCAGGAGCCGATTTGCCAACGAATGCTAGTGTCCGGCGCACGGCCTCTTCTGAGAGATACTGCGTAACCCCTTCCCAAACGAACACCGCGGGCGTGAAAGCGTCCCCCGTCCTGGTTAAGACGTCTTCTAGGCTCTCTGTATTAAAGTCGATGGGAATGAAAGCCACTTGTTTGGGCAACGAGCCCAAGTGTTTTTGGAGCCTCTTCTTTTTCTCTTGCTGCACCGATGGCAGGTCAACTTCGAAAACTTTCACGTGGGCGGGAGCGGCCAAGCGACAAGGACGGGTATCTAATCCGGCACCCAAAATCACGAATTGCCGAATCCCCAGCGATAGGGCGTCCTGGACGGAATCGCGATAAAGCGCGTGCGACAAATCTGGGCGCCGCAAGTCCCTTGCATGACAGCGTCAGTTCGTTTTATCGTGAAATTCCGCACGCCGGCGAACCGCATCAGCACGCGGATGGGTGTGCCGACTAAGTCTTTAACGACCGGATCGTTAAAAAGCCTGGTTTCCTCCGGTTGGTACTGTTCGATTAAACGACACACCGCTGCGCCACGCGCCGTATTTCCAACACTTTGTTTTGCCATAGCAAGCTTCTAGCAAAGAGATGCTTCAGCTTAAAAGTTCCGCTGCCGCCCGGGAAGCCGAAACTGTAGAAGTGAGTCCGTGCAGAAGATTAACTGCAGCTGTGTCCTCATTACCAGAGCTCATTCGGATCGCCAATTTTCCGGAGCTCGTAGGCGACGAACGATGTCACTACGATCATCGGCAAGGATGATTCCGTAAAGACCGGTGATCCGAAAAAGGGCAAGCAGCCTGAGAAATAGACGTCTAGGTAGAGCGGCACGATTCCCGCTACTATAAACTTGTGGCTCCTCCACGAGAACTGGAGGAGTTGCTTCTTATCCATCGGAAAGCGCAGGTGGTGGCAGAGGGGGGCAGCATGAAAATTAACATCGCGTTGCGGTGAAAGTAAACGGAAGCACAAGAAAAACGCGTTCAGTGAGCTCAGGGATCCGATCGAGGTAGGCGACCGACACGGTGAGCAGAAAACCCACAAGAACGCCAACCTGTCGTAAATTGAGGCACCTCGGCCATTACATCGCCAAACAAGCAGGCTTACCAGATGTAAGGAATTAACCGGTACTCGACCTTCTTAGTATAAGCCTTGTATCCCTCTAATTCTTCCAGCAGCATTTTTTCTTCGCCCATTATGCGGCCCACGAATAAGACACAGAGATATGCGCCAATAATGAATCCATATAGCGATCCCAGAAGCAGTGGTGCTCCCAAAAATAATAGCATTGCTCCCAGATACAAGGGATGTCGAACAAAGCCATAGACGCCGGTCGAGACTACTTTTTGATCCCTTTCTGATTGAACTCTCACAAGAGGCGATAGGAAGGCGTTATCCTTGTAGGACCTAAGCATAAAGAATGCCGAACCCATCAAGAGTAGTAGTCCAAGTGGCTCTAACCAGACTGGGAAGTTAGTAGTCCAAGCGAATCTCTGCGCGTCTAAGGGCATGATTACAAACCAGAGGACGAAGCTCGTGAACAAAATATAAAGGAAGTACTTGTCCCATCGCCTCTCACCGCCGCTTCCGGGTAGCCTATATCTTTCTGCTAAGAGTGCCGGGCTGTACCGATACAGATAGATTATGATGAGATAGCATAACCCTAGAAACCAGATGCTGAATATCCAGCCCTCTGGCCACAACCAGTTCCCGGAAATGGCCAACAAGGCGACGGGGAAGATAAGATAGAGCATAAAAGTTAGAAACAGTTTGATTTTGGATGTCTGCTGGTTTTCCATGGATGGCGTCCCGGATTCGTTAATCAAACGTTCAAATCCTCAAAACTACCTCCTGCTCAAAGCAGATAAAACACTTCCTTTTTGGCCTGTTGTGTAAGAGGCTTCAAACATGACATTATGACACTATCAGCTCGTGTAGTTCAAGCGACCTTACTCAAAATATGACGGTTTCTCGGCTAAGCTTATATTGAGATAAATGAAACGAACCGTCGGCATAGGTCGTGGGGTGTCTGGTGTGAGTTAGTTCAAATATGACCGGAGGAATCATTTGTGAGTAATGCAAGCCGAACTCAAGGATATCGAGAATACCGTTGCACTTTCGCCTGCATGAACTCATCAAAATACTGATTAACGAGACTGAAGCTCATGCCGAAGTCGAGAAATAGTCGCGTGCCTCGGTCTTCAAGGAGGATCTTATTGCCGCCGATTTCGTTGACCCCACCGAAGAAAGTCAGCGAAGTCATATACTGTCGTGAGACACGCTTAGTTGCGCTAGGGCTCCACCCTGTTCTGCAATGCACTATATACATTGAAAAGCCCGCACCCGCTGAGCGCAACGAAATTGTGCTTAAGGTTCGTCAGCCGGGCAGCGAAGAATGGGTGGACAGCCGCAAGCTTGTGATACAATCGGCGTGAGGATGCCACTTTCAAATCGCGAGCTTTCTATCTCTATGAAATATGATTCGTGCAGCCTCCTCGCTGTGCTAGCGCCATAAAGCTTCAAGTTATGGGGCCGAGTGCGATGATATAAGCTTAAGACGTACTCTAACCCCCGACCCGTTGAACTTCTTCTGGTTGATTTCGGTCCGGTGTCCCTGCCTCAGTGGGGTGGGTTGCGCTGGGCTTTGCAAGCCATATCTTCATATGCAAACCCTTATAGCAGGATCGGTCCTCTCTTACTAAATTAGTAACAGAGGCCGCCTGAATCGATCGCCGTTCGCGAATCGCTCTGCTTGTCCAAAGGTACTTCAGCAAGGCGAGTGATTAGAGCGCTCTGCGCTAGGGCTGGCTGCTTTCTTGTGATTATTGAATGTTTCACACGTCGGAGAGACAACCAGAAGAAATGCAGACACTCCTGCACGAGCAGTTCTGTAGACCTTGATACCAAGATACGTGATTTAGCAGGCCCTCACAGATGCTTAGGACTAATTTAAAGGCAATCAGCGAACATGTTCTCGTGATAACCATGACTAGGGGAAGCAAAGGGGAGCTTGTCGTACAGCGACTCGAGTTGCTATTAGGCAACATTAAGTTCGACGACGAGTATTGGCGCGAGCGAAACGAGCCGTTTTGGCTCATCGTAGAGACGATCCTGTCCCAGAACACCACCTCTGCGAACTCCCGAGCAGCCTTTCGGAACCTTTTTTCAACATATCAAACCGTTGATGCCATCTCGCTGGCAGACGTGCAAGACATAGAGCGCGTTATCAGGCAGGCTGGGCTGTACGAAGCCAAGGCGAAAAGCATAAGCGCGGTAGCGCGTGAAGTAATGGAGACCTACAAAGGCAATACGTGGTCCTTCATCGGTGGCACCTATCAGTCTGCGAGAGAACGGCTCCAAAAAGTCCTGGGCATCGGGCCAAAGACAGCAGACGTAATCCTCGTTTTTGCCCGCGATTTTGACGTCATCCCCGTCGATACGCACGTGTTCAGAGTGTCGCGGCGTATCGGGCTGGCTCCGCAGAAGGGGGGTTATGATGCGGTCAAGACGGCTCTAGAAGACGAAATACCACCTGGAAAGCGAAAGTTCGCCCACATAGCCCTAATTAGATTAGGTAGAGAAATATGCGTCGCGCGGGGGCCGCAGCACTGGAAGTGCCCGCTTACGGATTTGTGTGACTACTACCAAGCGACATCTTCCGACGCCAACCACACATGTTGAAGGTTTAGAGAAATCGGACTGTTTCAAGATTCATGGGGCTTCTGGTTTCAATCTTGAATTTCTTATAAATGGTGCTCGCCAAGTCGATGCACTTGTTTTCCTCGCCATGGCTTGTGACGATCTTTTCCGGCCGGGGGTTTAGCCGCTTGACGTACTCAATGAGCTGTTGTCGGTCTGAGTGTCCAGAGAAGCCATCAACCGTCTCAACAGTCATATTCATTTGCATGGTGGAAGTTTTGCCGTTGTTTGACATCGGCAGCTCTTTCCACCCTTTTTGTATGCGCCGCCCGAGCGTCCCTTCTCCTTGATACCCCACAAAGACTAAGGTATTATTCTGCTGTGGTCCGAGCGCTTTCAGATACTCCATTACCGGGCCACTGTTCAGCATGCCTGAGGTGGCGAGAATTACACACGGTTCTCCCCGCACGATGTCATCGCGCATGTTTTGCTCTACCCGCACGAAACTATCTGAGAGAAACGGATTCATGCCCTCGTGAAATATCATGTTTCTCAAGTCATTATTGAGGTACTCGGGATACGTCGTATGAATAGCAGTCGCCTCCCAGATCATGCCGTCGAGGTACACGGGTATTTCGTCAATTACCTTCTTGCGAATCCCCTCCTCGAGAACGATCATAACCTCTTGGCTTCGTCCCACCGCGAATGCCGGTATGAGTACTTTGCCACCCTTTGACAGCGTTTGGCGTATTATGGAGTACAGCTTGCTTTCAGCCTCTCGTCTCGACGGGGTTTGGTCGTGCGGTCCTCCATAGGTAGCCTCCATTATCAACGCTTCGAGCCTTGGAAAGCTATTAACTGCAGCGTCAAACAGCCTCGTTTGTTCGTACTTAAAGTCTCCAGTGAAAGCGACGTTGTAGAGCCCCTCACCCACGTGAAAGTGAGCTATCGATGACCCTAGGATGTGTCCTGCATTGTGGAACGTCAGTCGTACGTCGGGGGCTATATCGGTGACTCCGCCATAGTTCAATGCGACCGAGTGTTTTATGACTTCCCGTATCTTAGCTGAATCGTAGGGGATCTTTCGGCCTTCGCGGGCCGCCACATCAATGTAGTCGAGTTGCAGAAGCGACATGAGGTCACGCGTCGGCGCTGTGCAGTAAATCGGACCTTCGTATCCGTACTTGAATAGGAGCGGGACCAATCCTGCATGATCGAGGTGCGCGTGTGTGACTACAACAGCGTCAATCTGGTCGAGGGGACTTACTTCAGGCGCGTAAAGATAGGGAGTGGCACTATCTTCTGATCCTACGTTAACACCGCAGTCGACGAGTATCCTCGATTCAGGCGTCGAGAGCACAAATGAGGTTCTACCGACTTCACGACATCCGCCGAGAGTAGTCGCCCGTATCCATTGGTCTTTCGAGGTGATCTCCCTGTGAATCTTTCGACCCATCGATTTCAGAAGCTCTTTACGCTCGTCGCTGAAAGAGCGTAAGTACTGCCGTATCTCCTTCACAGTGACCGATTCGATCGGAGGGGTTCGTACCACTCGCGGCGTCCACCCTATCTGCTTTGTAATCTCTCGGAGTGTGGCGCCGTGCCTTCCGATTACAAGTCCTGGTTTTTTGGCCTCAATAACGATCTCACCGGTGTCTAAGTCAAAATAGTGGTTTGTAATACCTGCCTCTTCGGGCACGATATCCCTTATTTCTTCTATTGACTTCTCGGGGTCTGCCAGAACACGGGGATCTGGCCTTACTACTATGCGCTTACGCAGTTCTCGGGCGAGTTTCTTAACTATCTCTCCGTTGTCTGCGAACGCCCGAGGATCGTCAGTGTAGATCACAACTTCGGGCCCTTCAAACTCAAGTTCGGTAATCGTGATGTTAGAAGGCAACCGTTCTTTGACACGTTGTGTCAACTCAGTAAGTGCTTCCTCAGCTGGCATTGTGCGACTTCCACAAAAACAAAAAAAATACGAGAATAAAAGTTGGCAAGAAACAGAATTGCTTAAATTGCAAGAGCGGCTTTTCTTTTGTCTATTTCATCCTTGTTTACTTCGACATATCCCTTTGCAGTAATCTGTACAATCCGCATGTCGTTGCCTGAGGCCGAATCCCTCTTCATTGCGGACGAAATCGCTCTAATAGCGAGGTCTACGCCCTCGTCGACGGAGATTTTTTCGCTATATCGATCTTCTATGACGCCAAAAGCTATAGGAGATCCTGATCCTTGCGCTGAAGCCAATCGCTCTTCAATTTGACCTCCTACGGCGTCCAAAGAATACAGCGACGAGGCGTTCTTATCGAAGCCACCTATCATGAGCTGCACAAAATATGGGTAGTAACGGTTGCTGTTCAGAATGTTTGACAGCAAAGTTGCTATTGCTCCGACGGTCATCGGCTTGCCCTGTCTCATTTTATATAATTTGGCCTCTACAGTTATGGTGCGCACAAGGCTCTGCGCATCGCCTACGCCGCCTGCGATCGTCATACCAACCAGATCATCAATCTGATAAATCTTCTTGCCTTCTTTGCTGGATATGAAGTTGCCCATAGTCACGCGGCTTTCTGATGCGAGCACAACACCGTCCTTGCAGACTATACCTATAGTAGTCGTGCCTTTGTAATGGTCGACATTAGTCATTTTACATCCTCAGCAAATAGTAAACAAAAACCAGTAAACACTCTTTAGTTCTTTACGTTTCTATTTAAACCTATCTATATGCTGCTAATTGGCAAATATTCGCAAAATTGCGCCAAATCCAAATTGCACGCTCCATTGGCGCTAAGCAAAATCAACTTCTACGATTATAGTTATGTTATCAGAGTTCTTCAACTTTTCGACAAACCGCCGATCGAGATCCACCGCGGCCTTGTCTGCACCGATCATAAGCGTGCGGCCTGAAGTGAACCCACTCTTTCTGACAACCATATCGGTCGCATCGGATTGCGCTAAATCAGCGCTTCCGAAACCTGTGATAACTTCGCTCGCGTGTCCCGTACGTATCCTAAAGCGGACTTTTGCGGCGTCGGTCTTCAAGGCAGCCTTGACTTCGCTCGTCAGATCGCTTAAAGCTTTATCGGCCAAAACTGCGACAACGCAATCTGCCCTTTTTGAGATATGGGCGTCTTTGGTGACTTGAAGAGTCGTTTTGTGTCTCGCTGTAATATTGCTATGGCCCTTGGCTCGGATCGTGTCGCTTATCATCCTATATCCTGTATTTATACTCCTCTGCGCAAGTATTGGTTGATGTGTAATGGATCTTGAGATCAACCTTGAGTGTTACTCGTGCTCGCCAGATAAAAAAGTGCTGCACGAAGTCCTGCATAGCGGTAAGAAACTGGTGGTCCGCTGCACAAAGTGTCACGCAACGCATCAGGCCGAACCACCAGATCGTACCCCGATCGTGAAACTCAAGGTCGTAGTGAGCGATTACGATCAATCATACGTGCGATGGTTTGATGTAGGAGTGGTTGAGCGATTGCACATCCGAGACGAGATGATCGTGGAAAACGGGTCGATTGACGCCGTGCGGATCACCGCTATCGAACTTAGGGACGGCGTACGAGCAGCCGAAGCCGAAGCTGAGGCGATTCGTGTAGTTTGGGCACAAAAGATCGACAAGGTGGTCGTTAAGATAGCAGTTCACACAGGCAATATCACACGATCATATAAAGTGCCGTTTAACGGCGATAAGGAATTTGTCGTTGGGCACGAAGAACAGCATGGAAAGATTGCGCGGATTAAAGTCAGGCTGGGCCCCGTTCTTGACCGTGCAGGGCAAAGCGCAAAGGCAAAAGACGTTGGGAGAGTCTATGTCGCAGGCCCCGCGAGGAGAAGTGAGCGATCTAGGTCAGCCCACCGCGGATCTCGCAAGTCGGCGTTTAGGCGGTAAGAAAGCGATGTCTTTGGAGCCGGAACGAATATCACTGCTGCAGAGCTTGAAGCGTCGGGGTATAAGTGAGCGAGTAGTGAGCGCGATGAGCGCGGTAAAGCGCGAAGATTATGTGCCTCACAAATGGCACGATTACGCGTACCACGATGAGCCGCTACCAATTGGAGACGGGCAGACGATTTCTGCCCCCCATATGGTTGCTATTATGTGTGAACTCCTTCGCGTTGAGCCATCGTCAAAAGTACTTGAGGTAGGAACTGGTTCGGGGTACCAGGCTGCTGTGCTCGCGCACCTTGCGGAGAACGGAATTGTTTACACGATCGAGAGACTTGAGCGGTTAGCGCAAGAAGCTCGGGAGCGCGTGCCTGCGAATGTGGTCGTTAACACTGGCGACGGGTCTTTGGGGTTGGCCGAAAAAGCCCCGTTCGACAGGATTCTTGTGACTTGTTCGGCCCCTGACATTCCGCCTCCGTTGCTTGCACAGTTGACAGATAGAGGTCGAATGGTACTACCGTTGGGAAGGGGGATTCAGGAACTATATTTGGTTTGTAAGAACCACGAGATAACAAAGGAGGCGCACGGGGCCGTTGCTTTCGTTTTGCTAGTCGGCGAATATGGGTTTGGTGAAGCGCGTAACTATAGGCTGGCGAATCGTTTCCGTTTCTGAGCCCACAAGCTATTTTCACAGCCACTGAGCGAGTGACCTTTGATCTGCACCCTGTTGAGCGGTTCCGATCCTCTTTAACGTATTTCCAACCCTATCTCGCGAAAAATCGTGCTCGTCGCAAAGGAAACTGAAAAGTTCTTGTTCTTTTGCCGGCGTCCACTGTAAACTATATTCGTCAGTAACGTCAGGGTCAAGGAAAAATTGTTTGATGGGGTCATAGTCAATGCTCGCTCCAAGATTATCCAGCGCTTCTGCAATGCCATAGCGTTTAATCATGCTCAGGGCTTTTTTTGGTCCGATCCCTTTCACTCCTTTGTTGTAATCAGTGCCGACAAGGATACCGACCTCAATGAGCTGCTCTCGAGTAATTTCCAAAGAGGCTAGAATGTCGTCAAGCTCGAATAATTCAGGACTGATGCTCACGTAAACATTCTTGCCCGGCAGCTTGCGCCGTCCAGTTATCGTCAGGTTTCTGACTAGCCGAGGCGTGCCAAATAGCAGTGCGTCCGCGTCTTGAGATCCGGTATACGAGACATCTCCTTTGATGGTCATATACGCCGCTTGTGCTTCGCCTTCACTCGGAGCGAGAACTACCGGGATTCCCAGGTAACGTAGCAAGGCAATTGAGCTCTCAAGCACTTGATTATCAATTCGAGCCGACGCTTGCGCATATTTAAAAGCATCAACTCTTCCTTCTGCTCGAGCCTGTACCCATTCTTGCGTCGCGCGCTCGCGCGTTTCCCTGCGCCTGATCACGGTGTCCTTTTTCATTTCTGGCGGTTCGCCGTCAAAAACGTAGACAGGCCGGACTCCTGCTTCTATGACGTTAGCGGTTCGATAAAACAGCCCGGAGAGGTGGGAGGTAACCCTCCCTGCACTATCCATCAAGGGCGTCCCGTCCCTCTGCCGAATAATGCTTAAGAACTGGTATATCGCATTGTACGCGTCAATGGCGACAGTGTCGATATGCTCAAGGTCTATCTTGGTCCGCGGAAGAAGATCTCCGATTGGAACCCCCATGCTATCAACTCAGAGCATTTGTTGCTACGTGAAGAGCTAGATTAAACCTACGTAAGGATAAACTTTGCCGGACCTGAATAGGGAAAGATGACGAATGATGTTAACGGGCAGTCTTCTCTATTTTGCGTCTATTAGTTTCCTCCTCCACGGATCCTTCCATCGGATTCTCAAGTTCCAAAACCAAGGACGCCTTGTGCGCGCAAGTCTATATATCAGAAGCGCGTATGGCCACGGTAGACGTGGGGCCACATTTTACTGATTTTGGCGAACAAGCTTGTAGCAGTCCGTGGTTAAGGGGTTTCTTTTCGTGAACGAGGTACTGAAGCGCATTTCGCCGTTTACCATGGCGCTCTTCATCATCGCAATCCAGTTTGTCGCGCTTCTATTGGCCAATCCGTTTCAAGCATCGGACATCAAAGCGTTCAACAATCCACAATCCGTGTGGAATCCGCTCTATTATGTTCTGCTTATTTTGGTTTTCACAGCATTTTTGCTTCTCATCATAAGGCTCGGCAAACGGTGGATCATGCAAGTTATCATTGGCCTCGTAATCATCTCAACGCTCTACTTCGTTTATTCTTCAGTCCTGCTCAGCCTTGACAGTGGGTGGCTCATCGCGATGGCGGCAACAGCCGTGACCGCTTTTTTCCTGTTCTATTACCCAGAATGGTACGTGATCGATCTCGTTGGGATCCTAATAGGTGCTGGCGCGGCTGCAATATTTGGGATCTCCTTCGCTGTTCTGCCTGCGCTGGTACTCCTAGTAGCACTCGCCATCTACGACTTTATCTCAGTATACGAGACTAAACATATGGTGAGCCTCGCCGCCGGTGTCGTCGATTTGAACCTGCCGGTCCTGTTTGTTCTCCCCCGTAATAGGGGGTATTCTCACGTGAAATGGTCACAGGAAGCTTCTGAAGCGAGCGGCGAAGAAAAACTAGAGAAGCGCGAAGCGTTTTTTATGGGGCTGGGCGATGCAGTAATCCCGACCGTTTTGGTAATATCTGCAAATACCTTCTTGAGTGCCCCAACGTTTGGGCTCATTAA
>DASPOC010000120.1:0-5692 GCA_035626195.1 Bathyarchaeia archaeon
TTTTCCTCATATTACTTCTTTTTTTCGCTTTTGTTCAATATTCTTCATCAGCAATTAAATAATGCTTAATCAATCTAATTAACTAAAGCATTATCTTTCCGACATTGTGCATTCTCATACTAAATGCTTCACAGTGCCACACAGTCGACAACAGCTTCAGATCCGCCAATTAGTATTCAAGCAAATCACCGGTATGTACGCACCGAGCAAAAGCTTAGAAATGATTTTCAAGGCCGCCGACGAGAAGCGCATTAAGATCTCCAAACTCTCAGAGTGACGCAAGCTGTTACTAACGCGGGACTCAACCGGAACACGCATCTGTTTGTTCCATTATCTAGTTAATTAATTGAGTTGTGGAATAAAACAGCACGGCGCTAGGGGCCTACGTGGTCTTCGTCGCATCACGCTTGCAACTCCGGCTGGCAACTACGTCGCAGTCATCAAACTAGACGAGTGCAACGATCACTGGCGACAGCAAAAGCATAAGCGTTTACAAAATAGTGCAGCCACACGAGAGGACTGCGAGCTCGCTTAGGAGCGCGCAAAGAAGACCAGTACAAGCTTTTCTGTGTTCATAGCTGGTTTTCCTTATTCTTGGTCAATATTTTGGAGGGAATACCTTCCGTGTGGCCGCAGTGCTTTACGACGTTCGTGTTTCAACGTCGTTAAGCTGGTGAAATAAGCAACGGTTTTGTTTCTCGTTGCTTTGTGAGTAGTATAACGTTGGCTATACTTAAGCGTTATTACCTTTCAGTAATAACGCTTTTATACCACAAAAGCACATGGTATTTCCAAGGTTAGGGATGTAACACAACTCCCTACCTTATCTCCCGAATTTGTGTTACACAACTCCCTACCTTATCTCCCAAATTTGTTAAAGAGGCGGCGGCATATGCGTAGCAAGTGCATATGTCATCCTTTTTGCTTAATAGTCGTCGCACATTTTCCTTGCGTTTTTCGGTCATATCCATGTTCTCTTGAGCAATTGTTTTCAAGAGGGGCAACTGGGAAAACGGTCAGCAGAATATTGCAAGGACAAGTGATAAGAACCAGCAGGTTAAGCTGTAAAAGGTGACATAAAATGCCTCTTAGCGTACGTAACCAATTTCCGGGCACAGTCAAAGAAGTAAAGATGGGCGCTGTAATGGCCGAGATCATCGTAGACGTTGGTGGTGGCAATAAGTTCGTTTCAGCCATCACTAAAGATGCCGCAGAGGACCTCTCACTTAAAGTCGGCGATCAAGTGACTGTGCTGGTGAAATCAACATCCGTTATGATTCAAAAATAATATTGGACGCTGAAAAACAGCGAGACCTCAGTGCTGAGGAGAACGAAATAGCCCTAAAGCGAGACACCAATCATCTTGTCGAATGAAACGCTCCAACGGCCACGACTCACACGCAAACAGCTGGTGCCGAAGAATCACCAAGGGGGACGCTTGTGACTGTGCATGAGATGTTGATCGACGGTGAATGGGTTCCCGCTGCCGCGGGCCATTCTATCAGCGTCTATAACCCAGCTACCGGAAAGGTTGTAGACGAGATTCCCGCAGCATCGGTTGAAGACGTAGCGTCGGCCATTGCAGCAGCGCACTCCGCCTTTCCTGCTTGGGCACACACGCCTCCTGTAAAGCGTGCCGAGCTGCTCGACAGGTCCCGCGGTTTATTGCTGTCCCGTCGGGAAGAAATTGCGAGACTGATCACAGAAGAATGTGGGAAACCTTTGCGTCAATCACGCGGAGAAGTCGACGTAGCAGCTGATTTTGTCCGTTGGTACGCCGAGGAAGGAAGGCGTTCTTACGGAGAATGGATTCCCGATCCTCTTCCAGACCGACGCTTGCTGACCATTCGACAACCGATAGGCGTCGCTGCAATCATTACTCCTTGGAATTTTCCTGCCTATATGGTTGCGAGGACGGCAACCGCAGCCCTAGCCGCGGGCTGCACAGTCGTCATAAAGCCAGCCAGACAAACGCCCCTCACAGCACTTGCTCTGGCTCGTGCGTTCAACGATGGGGGAGTACCTCCAGGCGTACTTAACGTCGTTACCGGCGACGCCAGTGTCATTGGGCAAGCGTTTCTCGAGGATCAACGCGTGAGAAAGATCTCGTTTGCAGGCTCGCCCGAAGTCGGCAAACTGCTGATGCGAGGAGCGGCGAATCACGTCAAGCGGGTTTCACTGGAGCTCGGAGGTCACGCGGCCTTTATCATTATGAGTGATGCCGCCCTTGATCAAGCTATCGACGGCCTGATGTCAGCCAAATTCCAGAACGCAGGCCAAACGTGCATAGCTCCAAACCAGGTCTATGTACACTCGAGCTTGCATGAAACCTTCTTGAAGCTGCTATCTTCCCGCGTCGAGAGACTCAAGGTAGGCAACGGTCTTGATCCCGAGACCGACGTAGGCCCCCTCATAAATCGAAATGCACTCGAAAAAGTGAGTGGTCACGTCAACGATGCCATTGATCACGGAGCACGCCTGCTAACGGGAGGACATCAACTCACTGCGGATTACAAAGCAAAGGGCAACTTCTATGCACCAACTATATTAGCAGACGTGAGCCCACAAATGCGCATAACGTGCGAAGAAACCTTTGGACCTGTTATCGCAGTGACCGCTTTTGAGTCCGACGACGAAGTAATTGACCGCGCAAACAGCACGCAGTACGGACTCGCGGCTTATCTCTACACGCGCGATATCAGCAGAGCAATACGAATTGCAGAGCGACTCGATGTCGGAATGGTTGGAGTGAATGATACACGAATCGCAGCAGTTGAAGCTCCCTTCGGAGGGGTAAAGCTGAGCGGCATTGGTCGTGAAGGCGGACGTGAGGGATTGGCAGCTTTCACGGAAACGAAGCAGTTAGCTTTTCGCATTGAGCCTACGTAGCGTTAGATTTTCAAATTTGAGCAACTATCCAGATTTCGAAGCCGGCCAGCGAAAGTCAGCGGCTCTTTTGATTGGGATAATGGATTGGTGCACCTTCGGTGACGGCGTATTCAAGGCGTTGACTGTATTGACGCCGTCAGGATGTTAAACCCCTAGAAGGTTGCGTTCTATTGGGGCAAACGCACAGATATTCTGGATGCAATCATTCCAAAAATTAGCAAGCTTCAAGGGCTAGCACGGCTCTTTCAGATCCCGCCCGGCGTTGTGGAGCGTTGTGCCCTACCTCTTAATTCCTCACACGTTTTTCGAAGCTGCTCTGCTTTTTCATATTCGTTGAAGGCCATACATTTCTCTGCCAAGGCTTCACCCGCTTTAGCCGATGCCGTGTTGTGGCTCTTCTCCTCATTCAAGAACAATTCGATCTCTTCATTGCTGAGAAACGACTCCTCCTTGTTGGTGTCACCGATAAGAAAACGGAGTCTACCATCCGCACTTTAGGCAGCCTTGAATCAGCTGAATTTCCATTATCAGGCCTCGTCATTGCTGTAAACTGTTCTAATATGCATAAGCAAGGCTTCCCTCGTTTGACTCGGCTAACCTCAATTGATCGCACTGTGGCTTAAAAAAGAGGCACCGCACCGCACGCGGCGGCGGGTGCTATCAGGACGTGCGCCTTTAGCTTACTGCGAACGCTTATTTAGGGCATTTGTTACTGGTCAGGCCGCAGCAGTGGTTGCACTCTGCGATGCTGATGTGGTGGCTGCTGATGTAGTGGCTGCCGTTGTCGTATTCATTGAAGTTGCTGGAATAAAGCCGTAGCTCTGCAGAATTACCTGCCCATCTGGGGACATAACATAGTTTATAAAACTCTGCGCCAGTTGAGCGTTTGGCGAACTGCTGACTACCCCGATTGGATATGTGGCAAGTACATTCACACTGTGAGGAATCTGGATTACCGTCACCTTACTCTGGTATGCAGCTGGTACGTCGGATTTGTACACGATACCCGCATCGGCTTGCCCAAGCGCGACTTTGGTTACGACGTCGTTAACATTCACTTCCTCTGACACACGGTTTGCCAGGACGCTATTCTCAAAGCCGGAACCATACGTCGAGTTATTGGACGCTTTTGCGAGCATTTGCAGCGTGTAATTCCCGACTGGGACTGAACTGTTCGCGATATCGAGTTTCACTCCTGGCTTAGCGAGGTCTGACAGACTGGTGATGTTTGCGGGGTTCGATGTCGGAACGATGATGGCTAAGTAGTTATATGCGAAAACGACAATGCTTGAGTTGTTCATCAACCCTGCGTTCTTCACGGAATTCATGTGCGTTAGATCGGCAGACGCGAATACGTCTGCACTGGCCCCTTGCTGGATTTGGGTTACCAAAACCTGGCTACCGGCGTAGTTAAAGGTGACGTTGACGCCAGTGTTATTAGCTTCAAAGGCCTGAGCCGTCTGATTGAACGCGCCAGTAAGCGACGCTGCAGCAAAAACAGTGAGCTTCGTGCTTGGCGTACTCGTGGTCGTGCAGCCGCATGTGGTGACAACGAGCACGCTCAACAGTGCGCAAAGCAATACCGGAATAATCTTCTTCTTATTCATCCATATCCTCCCTTTTTAGTCCTCCATAGCCAGCACTTGCAAGCTAGCTTTAAGTTTGTTGGAAATAGCTTTCATAGCGCGGAGCTGGCTATATAACACAAGCCTGGTGCAGCAGCCATTTCCCCGTTGGTCGAATACAATCATTTTCTAGATACTTAAGCGTTATGAACAGATAGTCATAACGATCCAAGGCCACTAGATCTATACTTGCGCGCTGTTTTTCCGAGATAAGCTCAAAAATGCAATTTTTTATCAAACCGGCTTTAAAAACGACAGGCGATAGGCCATAACTTTTATATCAAAAGCTGTTCGTCTGTAATTAGTAGAAATTTGAAGCCGGAAGTTCCTGCGCAGTTCATTTGCTCTGGAACTGTAATCTCCGCCGTGAATGAAGCACAAACCTCTTAGAAAGCCTAAAGTGCCACGTATCACTCGCAATCCTCGCGCGAGAGAGTTATGCAGCCTTTGAAAGAGTTCCGCAATACTTTTTCATCTACCCACACTGGAAAGGCTCAATCGACTGCGACGCTTAGTAAGAGTCTTGGGTTCCTGATCGTTTTTTTATCGTTTGCGGTAGTCGTTACATTCGTCAGCTTACCACTTATAGCTCTTTTTGCGTACGGGACGCTCTCTGGCTTTCTTAACTCGCTCTCAAGCCAAGTGGTGGTCGAGGCAATCCGGCTTAGCGCGGTAACTACACTGACAACGTTGTTGGTTGTACTAGCATTTGGAACCCCGGTAGCTTACTTTAACGCGCGCCACAGCTACCGCGGCAAGAGATTAATAGAGACTTTAATCGATCTCCCGATTGTTTTACCTCCCGCAGTGGCAGGTATCGCACTCTTACTTGCGTTTGGCCGTCAAGGATTGCTTGGTCACGACTTACACGTCCTGGGAATCAACATCGCATTTACTACCACTGCTGTCGTGCTAGCGCAAATATTTGTATCATCTCCTTTCTATATCCGGCAAGCAACAACGAGTTTTGAAGACGTCGATCCGAATTACGAGCGCGCAGCCCATACGCTAGGCGCATCAGGTGGAGGGACCTTTTTCCGTGTGACAGTGCCGATCGCACTGAACGGCCTCGTTTCCGGAGCACTCATGACCTGGGCACGCGCTCTGGGAGAATTTGGGGCGACTATCATATTTGCCGGCAATCTTCAAGGCGTAACCCAAACAATGCCTCTTGCCAT